>CAMBOY010000113.1 GCA_945869245.1 Hydrogenophaga intermedia | reverse complement strand
CATGATGTAGGCCAGTTGCTTGGCCGCTTCGGTTTTGCCCACACCGGTGGGGCCACTGAACAGGAAGGCACCAATCGGTTTGTCGGCCTTGCCCAAACCCGAGCGCGCCATCTTGACCGCCGACGACAGCACTTCGAGCGCCTTGTCCTGACCGAACACCACGCTCTTTAAATCGCGCTCGAGCGTCTGCAGCTTGCTGCGGTCGTCACTCGACACATTGGCGGGCGGAATGCGGGCGATCTTGGCCACAATTTCCTCGATCTCGGCCTTGCCAATGGTCTTCTTGCGCTTGGAGGCGGTCAAGATGCGTTGCGCAGCGCCGGCCTCGTCAATGACATCGATCGCCTTGTCGGGCAGGTGGCGGTCGTTGATGTACTTGGCCGACAGCTCTGCAGCCGCTTGCAGCGCCGCATTGGCGTACTTGACGCTGTGGTGCTCTTCAAAGCGGCTCTTCAAGCCCTTGAGGATGTCCACGGTCTCTGGCACCGAAGGCTCGACCACATCGATCTTTTGGAAGCGGCGCGACAGCGCAGCGTCTTTCTCGAAGATGCCACGGTACTCTTGGAACGTGGTGGCACCGATGCACTTGAGCTGACCGCTGGACAGCGCCGGCTTGAGCAGGTTGGACGCGTCCAGCGTGCCGCCCGAGGCCGCGCCGGCACCGATCAGGGTGTGGATCTCGTCAATGAACAACACCCCGTTGGGCTTTTCCTTGAGCTGCTTGAGCACCGCTTTGAGGCGCTGCTCAAAATCGCCGCGGTACTTGGTGCCGGCCAGCAGGGCGCCCATGTCGAGCGAGTACACCACCGCTTCGGCCAAGATTTCGGGTACGTCACCCTGGGTGATGCGCCAAGCCAGACCTTCAGCGATGGCGGTCTTGCCGACACCGGCCTCCCCCACCAACAACGGGTTGTTTTTGCGGCGGCGGCACAGGATTTGAATCGTGCGCTCGACCTCAAACTCGCGGCCAATCAGCGGGTCGATCTTGCCGTCTTTGGCCGCTTGGTTCAGGTTCAGGGTGAACTGCTCCAGCGGCGACTGCTTGTCGTTGCTCTTGCTCTCACCGCCGGACTGCTCTTCGTTCTCGGCTGCGCTCTCGGGCTTGGGTGCGTCGGCCTGGTCGCTCTTGCGGATGCCGTGGGCAATGAAGTTGACCACGTCGAGCCGGGTCACGCCCTGTTGGTGCAAGTAGTACACCGCATGCGAATCCTTCTCGCCAAAAATGGCTACCAGCACATTGGCGCCAGTCACCTCTTTTTTGCCATTGCCGGTGGACTGCACGTGCATGATGGCGCGTTGGATCACACGCTGAAAACCGAGCGTGGGCTGGGTGTCCACATCGTCGGTACCAGCCACCTGGGGGGTGTTGTCCTTGATGAAGTGGGTCAGCGACTTGCGCAAATCCTCGATGTTGGCGGAGCAGGCGCGCAACACCTCAGCGGCGCTGGGGTTGTCCAACAAGGCGAGCAGCAGGTGCTCGACCGTGATGAATTCGTGCCGCTGCTGCCGGGCCTCAACAAAGGCCATATGCAAGCTGACTTCTAATTCCTGGGCAATCATGGGCACTTCCTTTGCAGTCGGGGGAGAAACAGTCGCTTGGATGGTGTATCGGAACGGGATGACAAAAAGTTGAGGCCGAATCGGCTTTATTCAACCGGCTCACACAGACATTGCAGCGGATGGCCGGCTTGCCGGGCCGCTTGCAAGACCAATTCCACCTTGGTGTTGGCCACATCGCGGGTGTAGACGCCACAAATGCCTTTGCCTTCGAGGTGGATCTTGAGCATGATCTGGGTCGCTGTTTCGCGGTCTTTGCTGAAAAACTCTTGGATCACATGGACCACAAATTCCATCGGCGTGAAGTCGTCGTTGAGCAAGACCACTTGGAACATGTGTGGCGGCTGGATGCGTTGCGCCCGGCGTTCGAGCACCACCGACGCTTCGCCGCCGGTGGGGGGCGCAATAAGAGGCTTGATGGGTTTGTCGCTTGCCATGAAATTGATTCTAGCGACTGCAGACCGGGCACTGTGCCGCCAAGGGTATCCCCGGAGACGCATGGCACTGTCCCCAGCGCCAAGCGACGTGAAAAACCGACATGGCCACCGCGCGGTGCGTACCAGGGTGTTACAGCCTGTCACCGCTGTCGGCGGTGCGCGCCCCTTGGGCGGCGCCGGCGGCCCCCGGCTTCGGCCACAATGGCGCCATGACACGCCACCGTTTCTCTTCTGTGCGGCGCGCCAGCTGGGTGCTGGGCTTGGCGCTGCTGCTGGCCCCGCAAGCCTGGGCCGAACGTCCGCAGCTGCAGCTGCCACGCACCACGCTGTCGGCTGGCATGTACCTGATACAGGCCCAAGTGGCCAGCACGCCCGAGCAGCGCAGCATCGGCTTGATGTTTCGCACCGCCATGCCAGCCAACGAAGGCATGTTGTTTGTCTTCGAACACCCGGGTGAGCAGTGCTTTTGGATGAAGAACACCCTGATTCCGCTGACCGCCGCCTTTATTGCCGACGACGGCACCATCGTCAACTTGGCCGATATGCAAGCACAGCAGTTGGACTCGCATTGCTCGCGCGCGCCAGTGCGCTATGTGCTGGAAATGAACCAGGGGTGGTTTGCCAAGCGCGGCATCCGAGCTGGCGCCAAACTCAAAGGGCCCTGGTCGCGCTGAGGCACAAAAAAAGGCCTTCCGACCCAAGTCGGAAGGCCTGTGCGCCGGGCGCCAGCGCTTAGGCCAGGGCGTCGGCCAGCAGCTTGTTGAGCGTCTGGCTCGGGCGCATCACAGCCGCGAGCTTGGCGGTATCGGGTTTGTAATAGCCGCCAATGTCCACTGGCTGGCCTTGCACCTCGTTGAGCTCGGCCACGATGGTCGCCTCGTGGTCGCTCAACTGTTTGGCCAAGGGGGCAAAGCGACTGGCCAATTCTTGGTCTTCGGTCTGCTGCGCCAGCTCTTGCGCCCAATACAGCGCCAGGTAGAACTGGCTACCCCGGTTGTCGAGCTGGCCGGTCTTGGGCGACGGGTTCTTGTTGTTGTCCAACAGCTTGCCGGTGGCCGCGTCCAGCGTCTTGGCCAGCAGCTTGGCCTTGCTGTTGTTGTTCTTGATACCGAGGTCTTCGAGCGAGACCGCCAGCGCCAGGAATTCACCCAGCGAGTCCCAGCGCAGGTGGTTTTCTTCCACCAGCTGCTGCACATGCTTGGGCGCCGAGCCACCAGCGCCGGTTTCGTACATGCCGCCGCCGGCCATCAAAGGCACGATGGACAACATCTTGGCCGAGGTGCCCAGCTCCATGATGGGGAACAGATCGGTCAGGTAGTCGCGCAGAATATTGCCGGTGGCGCTGATGGTGTCAAAGCCACGGATCACGCGCTCCAGTGTGTAGCGCATGGCACGCACCTGGCTCATGATTTGAATCTCAAGGCCAGAGGTATTGTGCTCGTGCAGGTACATCTTGACCTTGGTGATCAGCTGGGCCTCGTGCGGGCGGTACTGGTCGAGCCAGAACACCACCGGCATGCCGGAATTGCGGGCGCGGGTCACGGCCAGTTTCACCCAGTCGCGGATCGCGGCGTCTTTGGTCTGGCACATGCGCCAGATGTCGCCAGTCTCTACGTTCTGGCTCAGCAGCACCTCACCGGTGTTGATGTCGGTGATGTTGGCCACGCCATCTTCTTGAATTTCAAAGGTCTTGTCGTGCGAGCCGTATTCTTCGGCTTGCTGCGCCATCAGGCCGACGTTGGGCACGGTGCCCATGGTCTTGGGGTCGAAGGCGCCATGCCATTTGCAGAAGTTGATCATCTCCTGGTAGATGCGGGCAAAGGTCGACTCGGGCATCACCGCTTTGACGTCTTTCAAGCGGCCATCGGCACCCCACATCTTGCCGCCGTTGCGGATCATGGCGGGCATGGAGGCGTCCACGATCACGTCGTTGGGCGAGTGGAAATTGGTGATGCCTTTGGCCGAATCGACCATGGCCAGCTCCGGGCGGCCTTCGTGGCAGGCGTGCAGATCGCGTTTGATTTCGTCTCGTTTGGACTGGGGCAGTGTGGCGATTTTGGCGTACAGATCGGCCATGCCGTTGTTCACATTCACGCCCAGTTCCTTGAACAGCGCGCCGTGCTTGGCGAAGGCGTCCTTGTAAAAAATCTTGACGCAGTGGCCAAACACGATCGGGTGCGAGACCTTCATCATGGTGGCTTTGACGTGCAGCGAGAACATGACACCGGTGTTGTGCGCATCTTCGATTTCTTTTTCGTAGAACTCCACCAGCGCTTTCTTGCTCATGAACATGCTGTCGATCACCTCGCGATCGAGCAGCGAGACCTTGGGCTTGAGCACAACAGTCTTGCCGCTGTTGGTGATCAACTCCATGCGCACATCGCGGGGGCGGTCCAGTGTCATGGACTTTTCGCCGTGGTAGAAGTCGCCGGCGTGCATGTGGGAGACGTGCGAGCGCGAGGCTTGGCTCCACTCGGCCATGCTGTGGGGGTTTTTGCGGGCGAACTCTTTGACCGCACGCGGCGCGCGGCGGTCGGAATTGCCTTCGCGCAGCACCGGGTTTACGGCCGAGCCGATGCACTTGGCGTAGCGCGCCTTGATGGCTTTTTCTTCCTCGTTCTTCGGGTTGTCGGGGTAATCGGGCAGCGCGTAGCCCTTGTCCTGCAGCTCTTTGATCGCGGCGGTGAGCTGGCCCACCGACGCACTGATGTTGGGCAATTTGATGATGTTGGCGTCGGGGCGCAGGGTCAGCTTGCCCAGTTCAGCCAAGTCGTCCGACACCCGCTGTTCTTCGGTCAGGCACTCGGGGAAGGTGGCCAGGATACGGGCCGCCACCGAAATGTCCCGCGTGTCCACTTGCACGCCCGCCGGCGCCGCAAAGGTGCGGATGATCGGCAAGAACGCATTGGTCGCCAGCAGCGGCGCTTCGTCGGTCAGGGTGTAGATGATCGTGGGGGACTTGGTCGTCATGGTTTGGCTCCTTGGTTCTTTGCACACGGCTGTTGGCAGGTGCTCGGCACTGCGCACATTCGCACAATGGTGCGCAATTGTGCTTTCAACGCTCTGACCCGGACTTCAAATTTTGAACTGAAATTTTGCACTGCGAAAAAACACCCCGCAAGCAGGCCGTTTTTTTGTTGTGCGCGGCCACAACGGCCAAAAAAAACCCGGTGGGCACAGCCACCGGGTCTTGCACACGCTGGCGCAATCAGCCGAAGTTCTTTTCGGCAAACGACCAGTTCACCAGCTTGTCGAGGAAGGTCTCGACGAACTTGGGACGCATATTGCGGTAGTCGATGTAGTAGGCGTGCTCCCACACGTCCACGGTCAGCAGCGCGGTGTCGCCGGTGGTCAGCGGGGTGCCGGCGGCGCCCATGTTGACGATGTCGACCGAGCCGTCGGCCTTCTTGACCAGCCAGGTCCAGCCGGAACCAAAGTTGCCCACGGCGCTCTTGACGAAGGCTTCCTTGAAGGCGGCGTAGCTGCCCCACTTGGCGTTGATGGCTGCGGCCAGCGCGCCGGTGGGCTCGCCACCGCCGTTGGGCTTCATGCAGTTCCAGAAGAAGGTGTGGTTCCAGATCTGGGCGGCGTTGTTGTAAACGCCACCGCTGGACTTCTTGACGATGGACTCGAGATCCATGGTCTCGAATTCAGTGCCTTTTTGCAGGTTATTCAGGTTGACCACATAGGCGTTGTGGTGCTTGCCGTGGTGGAACTCCAGCGTCTCTTGCGAGTAGTGGGGCGCCAGCGCGTCGATGGCGTAAGGCAATGCGGGCAGGGTGTGTTCCATGGTGTCCTCTCGGTGTGTGTGGGGAAGAAGGTGCCGCCTTGGGCGCACGGTGGGCAAACACCGCGCTCGGCGATCAATGCACGCGCCCATTGTAGGCACGCCCGCAAGCCCGGCGCGCCACTGGGGTCAAGCGGGGGTGCCCCGAGCGCGCACGGCTTGCACCGCCAGATCGAGCTCACCATCGGCCAGCGCGGCGCGCACCGGCGCCCCGACCTGCAGGGCCTGCACCGAGGCCAGCAGTTGGCCCTCGGCATCGGTGAGCAAGGCGTAACCCCGCTGCAAAGGCAAACGCGGATCCAGCAAAGACAGCGCTTGCGCATGCCGCTCCAGGCGACTGGTGTGGGCTTGCAGTGCCCGCTCACGCAGTTGCTGCGCTCGCTCGCCGGCGCGGTCCAGCACATGGTGTTGGCGCTGCAGCCACAAACCGCGCGCAGCGACCAAGCGGTGCTGCAGCTGCAGCATCTGGCGTTGCGCCTCGGCCAGCCGCACAGACGGACGCCCCAGACGCGCCGCGCTGCGGTCCAGCCCCTGGGCCTGCCGATCCAAGTGGCGAATGCAGCCATCACGCAGCGCGGCGGCCACCGCATCCAACGCCGCGAGCTGGCTGTCGCGGTCGCGGGCACACAGTTCGGCCGCTGCAGTGGGGGTGGGCGCCCGCATGTCGGCGGCAAAGTCGGCCAAGGTGAAGTCGGTTTCGTGGCCAACCCCGCACAGCAGCGGCATTGGCGCGCGCACCACCGCCTGCACCACCCGCTCATCGTTGAACGACCACAAGTCCTCCAGCGAACCACCACCGCGCACCAACAGCAACACGTCGCAGCGCGCCGGGGAATCGGGGTCGCTGTGGGCTCGGTACGCAGCCTCCAGGGCGCTCACGATCTCGGCCGGCGCTTGTGCACCCTGCACCGACGCCGGAAACACCACCACCGCAATGTGCGGCACGCGCCGACGCAAGGCGGTGGCCACATCGCGCAAGGCGGCCGCACCGAGCGAGGTCACCACCCCCACGCGGCGCACCACCGCTGGCAGCGCGCGTTTGCGCGCCGGGTCGAACAAGCCCTGGGACTCCAGCCGGGCCTTGAGGCGCAGAAACTCCTCGTACAGCTGCCCGGCACCGGCCGTCTGCATGCGCTCGACGATCAGTTGCAGGTCGCCGCGCGGACCATACACATCGAGCTTGCCTCGCACCTGTACCCGCAAACCGTCGCGCGGCGCAAACGACAAGGCCTCGGCCGAGCGGCGAAACAGCGCACACCGAATCTGCCCGCTGGCGTCTTTGAGGTTGAAGTAACAATGCCCGCTGGCCGCGCGGCTAAAGCCCGATATCTCCCCTTCCACCGCCCCCGGGTTGAAGCGGCTGGCCAAGGCGTCGGCAATCGCTTGCATCAAAGCCCCAACTGGCCACACAGGGTCGGTGGCGTTGGGGCTGACGGACGGAAACGCTGTGTTCATAAGGCTTGACAAGGGAAACTGTCCACAAACCTGCGCCACCACTGGCGCCACCCCAGACAAACCCTGGGCAGTGGCGGTTGTTGCGCAAGTGCTTGATTTCAAAAGAAAGTTAAGTGCCTGTTTTTTGGTCAACCCAGGGAAGCCCCAGTGTCTGTCGCCTTTGTGGCGGCAACGCACCGGCTTTCCCACAAAGTTATCCACAGTTCCTGTGGAGCGGAGACCCGCCGCAGAGCCACTGCGGCCTGGGCGATAATTTCGCTGGTTCACCCGATCCCGGGTGACTTCTTCGCTGGAGCAGGGATTGTTGTTTTACATCGTACAAGAAGTCGGTTGGCCCATTTGGCCGTTGTTGGTGTGCTCGGTGGTGGCGCTGGCCCTGGTGATTGAGCGCTTTGTGTTTCTCAAAACGTCCAAAGTGGCGCCCGCTCGCTTGCTCGACGAGGTGTTACAGGTCTCACGCCAACAGCTGCCGAGCACCGACACGGTCACCAAACTGGCGCAGAACTCCTTGCTGGGTGAGGTGCTGGCCAGTGGATTTCGGCAGTTGCAACAGTACCCGCGCTCGTCCGAGTCCGACCTGCGCTCGGCGCTGGAAGGCGCGGGCCGCCTGGCGGCGGCCAAAATGCAAAAACACCTGGGCGCGCTGGCCACCATCGCCTCGGCCGCGCCCTTGCTGGGACTGCTGGGCACGGTCATCGGCATGATTGAAATTTTTGGCTCTCAAGGTGGCCCCGGCGGGCTCACCGCTGGTGGAGGTGATCCCGCCCAGCTGGCGCGCGGCATTTCGATTGCGCTCTACGCTACCGCCTTTGGCCTGGTGGTGGCCATTCCCAGCCTCATGTTCTGGCGCTATTTCCGCGCCCGGGTGGACCAGCACCTGCTGGCCATGGAAGTGGCCAGTGAACGCTTTGTGCGCCACCTGATGCTGCTGCGGAGTGGCGGATGAACTTTCGCTCCGGGGCCACCGACGAGCCCGACATCAACCTGATTCCCTTCATCGACATTTTGTTGGTGGTGCTGATTTTTCTGATGCTCACCACCACCTTCAACCGCTTGCGTGAGCTGCAGGTGAGTTTGCCAGTGGCAGACGCCAAGGCGCCGCAAGAACAGCCGCAACAGATTCGCGTGGCCATCAGCGCCGACGGTCGGTTTGCGGTCGACCAGCGGGTGCTGGAGACGCCCACGGTCGACAGCTTGGTTGGCGCGCTGCAGCAGGCCGCGCAGAACCGGCCCAACCCGATGGTGGTGATCTTGGCCGACGCGGCGGCAACCCACCAATCGGTGGTCAACGTCATGGAAGCCGCCCGGCGCAGCGGTCTGGCGCAAATCACGTTCAGCACCCAGACAGCGGGCCAGGGCAGCGGCGACAGCGGTCCATGACCAGCGAGCGCGCCCATTGGTCGCAACGCTGGCTGCACGCCAGCCAGCGCCGTGGGCTGCTGGCCTACGCTCTGTGGCCTGTGAGCCTGGTGTACGGGGCTCTGTGGCTGTTGCGGCTGGCACTGTGGCGCATGGGCGTGTGGCGCCCTGTGCGGCTGCCGGTGCCGGTGCTGGTGGTCGGCAATGTGGTGGCCGGCGGAGCTGGCAAAACGCCCACCACCATGGCGCTGGTGCACCAGCTGCGGGCCCGGGGTTTTGTGCCGGGCGTGATCTCGCGCGGCTACGGCCGCGAGGTCGCACACGCCGTGTTGGTGCAGGCCGACACACCCGCTCACCTGTGCGGCGACGAGCCGGCCTTGGTGCGCCGCACCACGGGCGCACCGGTGGCGGTGGCCTCAGAC
>CAMBOY010000112.1 GCA_945869245.1 Hydrogenophaga intermedia | reverse complement strand
TGTGCCCCGAATCGCCGATTGGCGTGGCGACCTGGAACGCCTGGCCTCCGGCGCTCTTGGGCAGACGGTGCAGATCGGTGCGGTGCGGGCCTTGCCATCGACCCTGCCCGACTGGCTGCCGGCGCCGCCCGCCCTAGAAGCCAGCGATGTGCGCCTGCTCGACGCCCAAGGCCAGGTCGCTTTGCGGCTGCCGCAGGTGCGGCTGTCGGTGTCCCTGTCGTCGTTGTGGCGATGGGGCTTTGAGCAACTGGTGATCGACGGCGCCGAACTGCAGGTGCGGCGCTTGCCCGACGGCCGCATCTTGGTGGCGGGGCAAGACCTGGCGGCCGAATCGAGCGGCGACACCCGGGTGGCCGAATGGTTGCTGGCCCAACGCGAGCTGCTGATTCGCGGCGGCACGGTGCGCTGGACCGACGAATTGCGGCAAGCGCCGCCGCTGGCGCTGACCGATGTGCACATCCGTCTGGTGCACCAGGGCCGGCGCCACGACTGGCAGATCGACGCCGTGCCGCCGACCGAATGGGGCCAACCGTTTTCTTTGCAAGCGCAGCTGCGCGACCCGCGCCTGCCTTGGCAAACCGCCACCCAACCGGTTTGGCTGCGCTGGCAAGGCCAGATCGTGGCGGAATTTCCGGCGGTCGATATCCAACACCTGCGCCACCACCTCGACGCCCAGCGCTGGGGCATGGACTGGCGCGCCGGGGTGGGCTCGCTGGTGCTGCAAACCGAGCTGCGCGACGGCTTGCCCATGGCGCTGCAAGCCCGCCTGGGTCTGCGCGACGTCGACGTGCGGCTGGGGCAGGGGCTGCAGCCCTTGCGCTTGCGCAGCGTGCAAGGCCCGCTGCGGCTGGAGCGCAGCGAGGCGCGCTGGCGGGTGCAGTCCGACGGCCTGACCTTGCAAGTGGGCAACGAGACACCGTGGAGCGGCGGGCGTTGGGACTGGAACCTGGCGCTGTCCGACGCGGGCGCGCTGCAGCAGGTGTCGCTGCAAGCGCAAGCGGTGGACCTGGGCCGGCTGTCCGATCTGGCCGAACGCCTGCCCCTTGGTGCGCAGGCCTTGCAGACCTTGCAGCGCTTGCAGCCTGCCGGCGTGGTGCAGAGCCTGAACGCCGACTGGAGCGCGCCAGCCGCCGACGCGCCGTGGTGGCGTGGGCGTTACCGCCTAGAAGGCGAGGTCGGCGGCTTGTCTCTGGCGGCCGAGCCCAGCGGTTTGATCAGCCCGTATGGCCCATTTCCGGTGCCGGGGCGCCCCGGTCTGTCGGGCGCGCAGCTGCGCTTTGTGGCGCACGACCAAGGCGGCGAAGCCGAACTCGCGGTGCGCGACGGCGCACTCGACCTGCCCGGCGTGTTCGAGAACAGCCGCCTGCCGCTGCGCCGGCTCGACGGCCGGGTGCGCTGGGCCACCCAAGGCGAACGCGTCGACGTCTGGGTCGATGAAGTGACCGCCGCCAATGCCGACGCCGAAGGCAAGGGCCACGCCCATTGGCACACCAGCCCGGGCGTGTCCGGCGCCGACCGCTTTCCGGGCGTGCTCGACCTCACCGCCACCTTGAGCCGCGCCAACGCCACCCAGACCCACCGCTACCTGCCCCTGACCGTGTCGGCGCCGGTGCGGCAGTATGTGAAAGAAGCGGTGCGCAGCGGCACGGCCGCCAAGGTGGATTTCCGCCTGCGCGGGCGGGTGTACGACATGCCGTTCCAAGACGACGCCATGGAAGGCGAGTTCCGCATCCGCGCCGATTTGCGCGATGTGCACTTCGATTACGTGCCGCCCTTTATGGCGCGGCCCGATGCGCCCCGGTGGCCCGCCCTCACACAGCTGTCGGGCGAATTGCTGTTCAACCGCACCCACTTGAGCGTCACCGGCATGCGCAGCGGCGTCGAGGGACTGCCCGGCGTATCGGCCGAAGGCGCCGAGGTGCACATCCGCCGCCTAGACCGCAAAACCCCCACCCGGCTTGAGGTGCAAGCGCCTTTTGGTGGCAACGCAGCGGCCATGCTGGGCTTTGTGCACCGCTCGCCCATCGACGGCTGGCTTGGGGGCGCCCTGCGCCAAGCCAAGATGGCGGGCAACGCCAAACTCGACCTGAACCTGCTGCTGCCCTTTGCGCAAATGGGAGCCAGCGAGGTCAAAGGCACGCTGCGCCTGGACGGCAACGAGGTGCAGGCGCACCCGCTGGCGCCCCCCATGACCGGGGTGCGCGGCGAACTGCAGTTCACCCAATCGGGCTTTGCCCTGCGCCAAGTGCGCGCCCAGATGCTGGGCGGCGAGGCGCGCGTGGACGGCGGCTGGAACGCTGGCGAAGCGGGGCCCGTGTTCAAGGGCGAAGGCCGCGCCAGTGCCGATGGCTTGCGCGCAGCGGCGCCACCGGTCCTTGGCCGCTGGCTCAACGGCGCCAGCGGCAGCACCGCCTACCGCGCCCAGATCGGTTTTGTGGGCGGGCAGCTGGCCTTGGACATCCAATCCGACCTGCAGGGCTTGGCCCTGCCCCTGCCGGCGCCGCTGGGCAAACGCGGCGACACCGCCGTGCCGTGGCACCTGCAACGCAGCGTCGCCGCGCCCGACGCCCAAACCGACCGCTGGACGCTGGACTGGGGACAGGGCCGCGACACCTTGCGGGTGCGCTACGACCGCGCGCTGCAAGCCGACCGCGCACGCGTGCTGCGCGGCGCGGTGGTGCTGGGGCCGCTGACCGAAGCCATGCCCGAGCCCGCGTCTGGCGTGCAAGCGCAAATCCAGATCGCGCGCCTGTCGGTGGCCGAGTGGCAACGCTGGCTCGGTGCCGACACCGGGCTGGACATGCGCACCCTGGCCGACGCCAATGCGCCGCTGCAAAGCTATCTGCCCGACCAACTGGCGCTGCGCGCCGATGCGCTGGAACTCGAAGGCCGGCGCTTTGAGCGCGTGGTGCTGGGCGCGGCGCGCCAGGGCCTTGAGTGGCGCGCCAATGTCGAGGCACCCGAGGTCAACGGCTATGTCGAATTGCGCTTGGCCCCCGACGGCGCGGTGCAGCAGTGGCGCGCCCGACTCGCCAAGCTGCACCTGCCCGCCAACACCGCCGGCGAAGCCGATCGCCTGGCCAAAGGCGCCAGCGAGCTGCCCGCGGTGGATCTGGTGGTCGACGATTTCCGCCTCGGCCCGCGCCAGCTCGGCCGCCTGGAGGTGAGCGCCGAGCCGCGTGGCAGCGGCGCAGCCCGCGCCTGGCACCTCAACACCCTGCAGCTGCAAACCCCGGAAGCGCGGCTGCGCGCCAGCGGCAACTGGGCGGTGCCGGTGGCGCTGGGGTCTGCGGCTGCGACACCGCGGCGCACCCAACTCGGTGTGCAACTCGACATCGAGGACAGCGGCGAACTGCTCAGCCGCTTTGGTCACCCCGGCACGGTGCGCGGCGCCAAAGGCCGACTCGAAGGCCAGATCGGCTGGCTGGGCACCCCGTTCCAGCCCGACTGGGCCAGCGCCACGGGCCAGCTGCGGCTGGACATCGAGCGCGGCCAATTTCTCAAGGTCGAACCCGGCGCAGCCAAGCTCTTGGGTGTGCTCAATCTGCAGGCCCTGCCCCGGCGCCTGACGCTCGATTTCCGCGACGTGTTTTCCGAAGGCTTCACCTTCGACTTTGTGCGCGGCGACGCCCGCATCGAACGCGGCGTCATCAGCACCAACAACCTGCAAATGAAAGGCGTCAACGCCGCCGTGTTGATGGAAGGGCGCGCCGACATCGTGCGCGAAACCCAAGACGTCAAGGCGGTGGTGGTGCCCGAGGTGAACGCCGGCACCGCCTCGCTGATCGCCACCGCCATCAACCCGGCCGTGGGCTTGGGCACATTTCTGGCGCAGTTTCTGCTCAACCAGCCGCTGCAAAGTGCGGCCACCCAAACCTTTCACATCACCGGCACCTGGAGCGACCCCAAAATCGACAAGCTCAGCCGCTCCGATCTGACCGCCACACCCGCACCCGACGCCTCGCGCTAAGCTTGGCGCCTGTTTGCACAAGGACCCTGCCATGAAAGTCGCCGCCATCCAAATGGTCTCGGGTGTTGCCCTGGACGCCAACCTCAGCCAGGCCCTGCGCCTGCTGCGCCAAGCCGCCGCCGCTGGCGCCGAGCTGGCGGTGTTGCCCGAGTATTTTTGCTTCATGGGCCACAAGGACGAAGACAAGCTGGTGCTGGCCGAAACCCCCGGGCTGGGCACGGTGCAAGACTTTTTGTCCGACGCAGCGCGCGACCTCAAGCTCTGGATTGTGGGCGGCACCCTGCCCATGGCCACCGACGACCCGCGCCACGCCGCCAACGCCTCGGTGGTGTACGACCCCAAAGGCCAGGCCCACAGCCGCTACGACAAGATTCACCTGTTTCGCTACAACAACGGCCGCGAAAGCTACGACGAAGCCACCGTGCTCAAAGCCGGCGACACCCCCACCGCGTTTGACCTGCCCGCGCGCGACGGCCAGCGCTGGCGCGTGGGCCTGAGCGTGTGCTACGACCTGCGCTTTGCCGAGCTGTACCAGCGCCTGGGCGCCCACCTGCTGCTGGTGCCAGCGGCCTTCACCCACACCACCGGCCAAGCCCACTGGGAAGTGCTGCTGCGCGCCCGCGCCATTGAAAACCAAGCCTATGTGATCGCCAGCGCCCAAGGCGGCGTGCACGAAAACGGCCGCCGCACCTGGGGCCACAGCATGGTGATTGACCCCTGGGGCCAGGTGCTGGCCCTGCAGGCCGAAGGCCCGGGCGTGGTGCTGGCCGACATCGACATGGACCGCCTGAACGCGGTGCGCACCCAGCTGCCGGCGCTGCAGCACCGCCGCCTGGTCTGAGCCACCACATGGCCTGGGCCGACCCGCTGCGATCGCGCCGCTGGCAACTCTGGGCGGCCCTGCTGGTGCTGCTGGGTGCCCTGTTTGGTGTGCTGGTGTTTCTGGCCGGCAAGTACGAAGAAACCCGCGAACAAACCGCGCTGGAACGCGACGCCCAGCTCTTGGCCAACGAACTGCGCAACGCGCTGCTGCGCAACGTGCAAACCCTGCAGTCGCTGCAAAGCAATGCGCCATCGCCTGACGCCTGGCCGCCCATGGCCGCCGAGGTGCTCGACACCGAGCGCGACATGATCCGGCTCGAATGGCGCGACAACAGCCTCAACGTGCTGGCGCACCGCGACACCCGCTACTGGCTCAACCTGTTTGCGCTGTTGCCGCGCGAACGCGCCCAAGCCGATGTGCGCCAGGCCTGCGACAACGCCCAGCGGGTGTCGGGGCCGGCCTATTCGCCCAGCTATTTTTGGCCGATGGGCGACGGCCTGGGCCTGGAGATGATGGAAATGTGCCTGCCGCTGGTGCGCGCCGGCCAGCCCAACGGGTTTTTGCTGGTGTCGTATTCCTTGCAGGGCTTGCTGGCCGAGCGCCTGGGCAAAGACCTGCTGCGCGGGCGCGGCCTGTCCATCGTGGAGCCCGACGGCACCCGCTTGGCCCTGCACAGCACCATCCCCGCGAGCCTGCGCAACCTCAGCGCCCAGGCTCTGCTCGATCTGCCCGGCCACACCCTGCTGCTGCGCCTGGACAGCCCACGCGCGCCAGCCGCGCTGTTTCCCAATGTGCTCACGGCGGTGGTCAGCGCACTGGCGCTGGCGCTGGTGGCGGTGCTGGCCCTGCTGGCGCGCGACACCCGGCGCCGCCAACGCGCCGAACAACACCTGGCCGACGCGCTGGCCTTTCGCAAGGCCATGGAAAACTCGCTCGTCACCGGCCTGCGCGCGCGCGACATGCACGGGCGCGTCACCTATGTGAACCCGGCCTTTTGCCAAATGGTGGGCTTTGCCGCCGACGAACTGCTGGGCACCGCGCTGCCCGCACCCTGGTGGCCACCCGAACTCATTGACGAATACCAGCAACGCATGGCGGTGCGCCTGGCCGGCCAGGTGCTGCCGCGCGAAGGGTATGAGTCGGTGTTCCAGCGCAAAGACGGCACCCGCTTTCCGGTGCTCATCATCGAAGCGCCGCTGATCGACGCCCAGGGCGTGCAAACCGGCTTCATGAGCGCCATCATCGACCTGACCGAACAGCGCCGCGCCGAAGACACCAACCGCGCCGCCCAAGAGCGCCTGCAGGCCAGCGCCCGCCTGGCCACCATGGGCGAAATGGCCTCGCTGCTCAGCCACGAACTCAACCAACCGCTGGCGGCCATTGCCAGCTACACCACCGGCACCCTCAACCTGCTGGACGAAGACCCGGCGCGCGCCGCCGGCTGGAGCGACGACGTGCGCCTGGCGGTGCGCCGCATCGCCGAACAGGCCGAGCGCGCGGGGCGCGTCATCAAAAGCGTGTCCGACTTTGTGCGGCGGCGCCAATCGGTGCACGAAGCGGTGTCGCCCACCACCTTGTTTGAAGCCATCCAGCCGCTGCTCATGCTGCAAGCCAAAAAACAAGGCGTGCGCATGGCGGTGTCGGTCAAGCCCGGCACACCCCAGGTGCGCTGCGACCGCACCATGGTGGAACAAGTGCTGCTGAACCTGGCGCGCAACGGCATGCAAGCCATGCCCGACGGCGACCCGCCGCTGGGCAGCGGCCTGCGCACCCTGCGCCTGCACGCCGAGCCGGCCCAGCCCGGCGCCGACCGCGCCTGGGTGCTCTTTTCGGTCACCGACCACGGCCACGGCCTCGACCCCGACGTGCAAGCCCAGCTGTTCACCCCCTTTGTCAGCACCAAACCCGAAGGCATGGGCCTGGGCCTGAGCCTGTGCCGCACCGTGGTGGAACAACACGGCGGCCACCTGCAACACGCCCCGGCCAGCCCGCGCGGCACCGTGTTTCAATTCACCCTGCCCGCCGCTTAAACGCCCCTCAACCGCCGCTTGCCCATGACGCCCCACCCAGACGCCAAAGTGTTCATCGTCGACGACGACCAAGGCGTGCGCGACGCCCTGTCGTGGCTGCTGCGCACCCGGCGCCTGCTGAGCGACAGCCACGCCAGCGCCGAAGCCTTTTGGGCCGACGTGAGCGCCTGGCGCGCCCCGCCCGACGTGCCCTGCTGCGTGCTGCTGGACGTGCGCATGCCCGGCATGAGCGGGCTGGAACTGTTTGAACGCCTGCTGGCCCAGCCCTGGCACCCGGTGATGCCGGTGATTTTTTTGTCCGGCCACGCCGACGTGCCCACCGCGGTGGACGCGGTGAAGCGCGGCGCCTTTGACTTTTGCGAAAAGCCTTTTTCCGACAACGCCCTGGTGGACCGCGTGGAACAGGCCCTGGCCCAGTCGGCCCAGGTGATTGAGCGCTGGCGCGAAGCCCGGGCGGTGGCGCACAAGCTGCACAGCCTGACCGAGCGCGAACGCGACGTGATGCGCCTGGTGGCCGCCGGCCTGCCCAACAAACTGGTGGCCGATCAGCTCGACATCAGCGTGCGCACGGTCGAAGTGCACCGCGCCCGCGTGTTCGACAAGATGGGGGTCAAGTCCGCCGTGGAACTGGCCAACCTGCTGCGCGAAGCCTGATGGGCGCGTGTTTCAGGGCTTGGCCTGTTGGTCTTGTTTGTCCGGTGCGGCGGGCGCGTCGTCTTCCGTCGGCAGCTCACCCCGCTTGCGGCCCGAAAACATGGTCCACCACACAATAAACACCAGCAACACCAGCGCGCCCAGCGCCTCAAGCAGCAACAACATCATGACGGTACGCGCTTTCAATCCAATCGCAATGCGCCGCATTTTAGGTAGGCCGGCCCTGGCCTTGGCTTGTGCGGGGTTGATCGGCTGCGCCGCCGCCCAGCCGACCATTCAGCCCCCGGCCCAAACCGTCGCCCCAACAGCCGCCCAGCCCGCCGGCGTCACCGTCAGCCGCTGGCAGCCCGTGCCCTGGACCGACCTGCCCGGCTGGGGCCCAGACGCCATCACCGCCGCCCTGCCGGCCTGGCTGCGCAGCTGCCAGCGCCCCGCGCCCGCCTGGGCGCCGCTGTGCCCCGCCATCCGGTCGCTCACCCTGGCCACCCCCGAAGACAAACAAGCCTGGGCCGAACAACACCTGCAGCCCCACCGCGTGCTAGAGCGCGACGGCAGCGCCCCCGTGGGCCTGCTCACCGGCTATTACGAACCCACGCTCGACGCCCGCACCGAACGCACCGACACCCACCGCGTGCCGCTGTACGCCCCGCCCGCCGGCCTGCGCGACGGCCAGGTGTGGTTCAGCCGGCAAGACATCGACACCCTGCCCCAAGCCCAGGCCGCCCTGCGGCCCGTGGCCTGGCTGGCCGACCCAATTGAAGCCATGCTGCTGCAAATACAAGGCTCGGGCCGGCTGCAGCTGACCCAGCCCGACGGCAGCGTGCGCAGCGCCCGCGTGGCCTTCGCCGGCACCAACGGCCAGCCGTATCGCAGCATCAACCTGTGGCTGCAGCAGCAGGGCGTGGCCACCAACCCCTGGCCACAAGCCACCCAAGCCTGGGCCCGCGCCAACCCCGACCGCGTGAACGAACTGCTGTGGAGCAACCCACGGGTGGTGTTTTTTAGGCTAGAGGCCTTGAGCCCCCTGCAAGCCCAGCTGGGCCCGCGCGGCGCGCAGGGCGTGCCGCTGACCCCGGGCCACTCCATCGCGGTGGACAGACGCAGCATTCCGTATGGCACCCCGGTGTGGCTGGCCACCCAAGGCCCCAGCTTCAACACCCAGCGCCTGGTGCTGGCGCAAGACACCGGCAGCGCCATCGTGGGCGCGGTGCGGGCGGATTACTTTGCCGGCTGGGACGAAGGCGCCCTGCCGCTGGCGGCGAGCTTGAAGCAGCCGCTGCAGTTGTGGGTGTTGTGGCCTAGGTGAGGGATACGAAGCTAGGGGTGTTTTGATGCTCTTTCGAATATTGCCAAAGAGCCATATCAAGTTCGCGCACTGACATTTGATGTTTGGCGGCCAAAGTGCGACAAATTTCTATGTAGTCGGCCCTGAAATATTCTTTTCAGCCGGCGCCCAGTCGCTGCGCTGGCGCTCTGAGCTCGTTGAAGGCGAAGTTGCGCAGCGTGTCGAGCCAGTTCGGCGACACGCCCGCCACCGTGCACAGGCGCAATAAAAGCGTCTG
>CAMBOY010000111.1 GCA_945869245.1 Hydrogenophaga intermedia | reverse complement strand
GAGCTGCTGGCCAGGGTGAACACGCTCAACAACGACCCCAGCATCCACGGCATCTTGGTGCAGCTGCCGCTGCCCGCGCACATCGACGCGCAGCGGGTCATTGAGGCCATCAGCCCGGCCAAAGACGTGGACGGTTTTCACATCGCCAGTGCTGGCGCCCTCATGACCGGCATGGACGGCTTCTGGCCCTGCACGCCCTACGGCTGCATGAAGATGCTGCAGAGCATTGGCTACAGCCTCAAGGGCAAACACGCGGTGGTGATCGGGCGCAGCAACATCGTGGGCAAACCGATGGCCATGATGCTGCTGCAGCAAGACGCCACCGTCACGGTCTGCCATTCGCGCACCGCCAACCTCAAGGCGCTGACGCTGCAAGCCGATGTGGTCGTGGCGGCCGTCGGCAAACGCAATGTACTGACCGCCGACATGGTCAAACCCGGCGCGGTGGTGCTGGACGTCGGCATGAACCGCAACGACGAGGGCAAGCTCTGCGGAGATGTGGATTTCGACGGGGTGAAGGAGGTCGCGGGCTACATCACCCCGGTGCCGGGTGGGGTCGGCCCCATGACCATCACCATGCTGATGGTGAACACGCTGAACTCGGCAGAACGCGGAGCGTGATGCTTCCGGAACGAAGGGGCATAGAGCAAAGCCACTGCAGAACCGGCTTTGCCGGGCCGCCAGTGCCGCCCCCAAGGGGGTGACTCCGCAGGCGGCGCGGTGCTTATCTGGACAGGCGCCACAGCACCGCGCCAGCGCACAGCCATTGGCCCAAAACCATGGCGCTGCCCACGCCGTGCCACAGGCGCAGATTGCCGCCGCTGGCGCGGGCGGTGATGATGTTCTGGGCCACGCCAAATTCCTGCAGCAAGGCCAGAATCATGGCGGCCAGCACCAGACCCATGGTGCCCACGACTCGCTGCATGACGGCCATGCGTTCGGCGTCGGCCGCGCTGTCGACCAGCGACTGCAGCGCACCACCACGCGCCGAGCGCAACAGCAGCAGCAGGGCCAGGCCAATCAGCAAGCCGGCCCAGGCCTGCAGAGAAAACAAGTTGGCTGCCACCGGACCCGCCACTGGCGCACCGAGCTGGGCAAACAAGGTGGGCACCACCACAAAACTCACAGCCGACAGGCCGCCCCACCAGAGCGCAGCCAAACCCAGCGAGAGGCGCTGAACGGCGGGCTTCACGCGTAGCGCACCGCCACAATGTCGTAGCGGCGGGTGCCGTTGGGCGCATGCACCTCGGCCACATCGCCCTCTTCCTTGCCAATCAGTGCGCGCGCAATCGGGCTACCAATATTGATCAGCCCTTGCTTGAGATCGGCTTCGTCCTCACCCACAATTTGGTAGGTGACGGCGGTGCCCGAGTCTTGGTCTTCCAGGTCCACAGTGGCACCAAACACCACACGGCCGCCGGCGTCCAGTGTTGAGGGGTCGATCACCTGCGAAGCCGACAGCTTGCCCTCGATTTCGGCGATGCGGCCCTCGATAAAACCTTGGCGCTCTTTGGCGGCGTCGTAGTCGGCGTTTTCGCTCAAGTCGCCCTGGGCGCGTGCCTCGGCAATCGCCTGGATCACGCCAGGTCGCTCCACCGTCTTGAGTTTGTGCAGCTCGGCCTTGAGCATCTCGGCGCCGCGCTTGGTGATGGGAATGGTGCTCATTTGTCGTCTCCAAAAGCAAACCGCCGAACGTTGCCGTTCGGCGGGGATGTTGGGATTATGCCCGGGATTGTGGCCGGTTCGCACCGGACGCGCACCCGGCGCGGCTCAGGCGCTGAGTTGTGCGTGCATCTCCTGCACCGAGATCACACCGAGCTGGCCCATGGCCTTCATGCCTTCGACCGCGGCCTCGGCACCGGCGATGGTGGTGAAGGTGGTGACACGGGCCTGCAGCGAGGAGGTGCGAATCTGGCGCGAATCGGCGATCGCGTTGCGGCGCTCTTCGACTGTATTGATGACCAAGGCAATGTCGCCATTCTTGATCATGTCGACAATGTGAGGCCGCCCCTCGGTGACCTTGTTGACGGTCTGCACGGGCACACCGGCTTCAGCGATCGCGGCAGCGGTGCCTCGCGTGGCCACCAGGTCAAAGCCCATGTCACGCAACTCACGGGCCACCGCCACAGCGCGCGGCTTGTCGTTGTTCTTGACCGTCAAGAACACCTTGCCCGAGGTGGGCAGCTTGGTGCCGGCACCCAACTGGCTCTTCACAAAGGCTTCGCCAAAGGTCTTGCCCACACCCATCACTTCACCGGTGGATTTCATCTCGGGGCCGAGAATCGTGTCCACACCGGGGAACTTCACGAAGGGGAACACCGCTTCCTTGACGCTGAAGTACGGCGGGGTGACTTCCGAGCCGATGCCCTGCTGGTCCAGTGTCTGGCCGGCCATGCAACGCGCGGCCACCTTGGCCAGCTGGATGCCGGTGGCTTTGGACACGAAGGGCACCGTGCGCGAAGCGCGCGGGTTCACTTCGAGCACAAAGATCACGTCGGTCTTGACGCCGTTCTCTTCCTTTTCCTGGATCGCGAACTGCACGTTCATCAGACCGACCACGTTCAGACCGTGGGCCATGGCAGCCGTCTGGCGCTTGAGTTCGTCCACGGTCGCCTTGGACAGGTAATACGGCGGCAGCGAGCAGGCCGAGTCGCCGCTGTGCACGCCCGCCTGCTCGATGTGCTCCATCACGCCACCAATGAACACCCGACCGGCGCTGTCGCGCACCGCATCGACATCGCATTCGATGGCGTCGTTCAGGAAGCGATCCAGCAGCACCGGCGAATCGTTGCTCACCTTCACCGCTTCGCGCATGTAGCGCTCCAGATCGCGCTGCTCGTGCACGATTTCCATGGCGCGGCCGCCCAGCACATAACTTGGGCGCACCACCAGCGGATAGCCCAGGGCTGCGGCTTTCTCCAGCGCCTCGCCTTCTGTGCGGGCGGTCGCGTTGGGCGGCTGGCGCAGGCCCAGCTCGTGCAGCAGCTTCTGGAAACGCTCGCGGTCTTCGGCCGCGTCGATCATGTCGGGCGTGGTGCCGATGATGGGCACGCCGTTGGCTTCCAGGCCCAGCGCGAGCTTGAGCGGGGTCTGGCCGCCGTACTGCACGATCACGCCGACCGGTTTTTCCTTGTCGACGATCTCCAGCACGTCTTCCAGCGTCAGCGGCTCGAAGTACAGGCGGTCGCTGGTGTCGTAGTCGGTGGACACGGTTTCCGGGTTGCAGTTGACCATGATGGTCTCGTAGCCGTCTTCGCGCATGGCGAGAGCGGCGTGCACGCAGCAGTAGTCGAACTCAATGCCCTGGCCAATGCGGTTGGGGCCACCGCCGAGCACCATGATCTTCTTGTTGGTGGTCGGCTCGGCTTCGCACTCGCCGTCGCCGTGGCCTTCGTAGGTGGAGTACAGATAGGCGGTGTCGGTGGCGAATTCGGCAGCGCAGGTGTCCACCCGCTTGTAGACCGGGCGCACGTTCAAAGCCACGCGCTGTTGGCGCACGGCGGTGTCGGTGGTCTTGAGCAGCTTGGCCAAGCGGCGGTCGGAAAAGCCCTTTTTCTTCAGGCCACGCAGGGTGTCGGCGTCCAGGCTTGCGAGCGCGCCCTCGCCTTTGTCGGCGGTCAGCGCGTCCATGGCCAGCTCGAGCTTGACGATCTCTTCGATCTGAATCAGGAACCACTTGTCGATCTTGGTGAACTGGCGCACCTCGTCCACCGACCAGCCGGCGGCGAAGGCATCGCCCACGTACCAGATGCGCTCGGGGCCGGGCTCGCCCAGCTCGCGCTCCAGTGTTTCGCGGTCTTGGGTTTTTTCGTTCATGCCATCCACGCCGACTTCCAGGCCGCGCAGGGCTTTCTGGAACGACTCCTGGAAGGTGCGGCCCATGGCCATCACCTCACCCACCGACTTCATCTGGGTGGTCAGGCGGCTGTCGGCGGTGGGGAACTTCTCGAAGGCGAAACGCGGGATCTTGGTCACCACGTAGTCGATCGAGGGTTCGAACGACGCAGGTGTGGCGCCGCCGGTGATCTCGTTGCGCAGTTCGTCCAGCGTGTAGCCCACGGCCAGCTTGGCCGCCACCTTGGCGATGGGGAAGCCCGTGGCCTTGGACGCCAGCGCCGACGAACGCGAGACGCGCGGATTCATCTCGATCACCACCATGCGGCCGTCGGCGGGATTGATCGAGAACTGTACGTTGGAGCCGCCGGTGTCCACACCGATCTCGCGCAGCACGGCCAGACTGGCGTTGCGCAGGATCTGGTATTCCTTGTCGGTCAGCGTCTGGGCCGGCGCCACGGTGATCGAGTCGCCGGTGTGCACACCCATGGGGTCGAGGTTTTCGATCGAGCAGACGATGATGCAGTTGTCCGCCTTGTCGCGCACCACCTCCATCTCGTACTCTTTCCAGCCGAGCAGCGACTCTTCGATCAGCAGCTCGTTGGTGGGCGAGGCTTCCAGGCCGCGCTTGCAGATGGTTTCGAATTCTTCGGGGTTGTAGGCGATGCCGCCGCCGGTGCCGCCGAGGGTGAAGCTGGGGCGAATGACGGTGGGGAAACCCACGCGCTTTTGTACTTCCCAGGCTTCTTCCATGCTGTGGGCAATGCCTGAACGCGCCGAACCCAGACCAATCTTGGTCATCGCGTCTTTGAACTTCAGGCGATCTTCGGCCTTGTCGATGGCCTCGGGCGTGGCGCCAATCAACTCAACGTCGTGTTTGGCGAGCACACCGTGGTGCCACAAATCCAAGGCGCAGTTCAGCGCCGTTTGTCCGCCCATGGTGGGCAGGATGGCAAAGCCACCTTGGCACAGCGGCCGCTCTTTGGCGATGATTTTCTCGACCGTTTGCCAGGTGATGGGCTCGATGTACGTGACGTCGGCCGTGGCCGGGTCGGTCATGATGGTGGCGGGGTTGCTGTTGATCAGCACCACGCGGTAGCCCTCTTCGCGCAAGGCCTTGCAGGCCTGCACGCCGGAGTAGTCGAACTCACAGGCTTGGCCGATGATGATCGGGCCGGCGCCGATGATGAGGACGGTTTGTATGTCGGTGCGCTTGGGCATTATTTTTTCTCCTGGGCCTGGGTCATCAGCGCAATGAAGCGGTCAAACAGGTAGCCAATATCGTGCGGGCCGGGCGAGGCTTCCGGGTGGCCCTGGAAGCAAAACGCCGGCTTGTCGGTGCGGGCCAAGCCCTGCAGCGTGCCGTCGAACAGGCTCACATGGGTGGCGCGCAAGTTGGCGGGCAATGTGGTGTCGTCCACCGCAAAACCGTGGTTTTGGCTGGTGATGCTCACGCGGCCGTTGTCCAGGTCTTTGACCGGGTGGTTGGCGCCGTGGTGGCCAAACTTCATCTTGAAGGTTTTGGCGCCACTGGCCAGGGCCATGATCTGGTGGCCCAGGCAGATGCCGAAGGTCGGCACGCCGGATTCGATGATCTCTTGGGCGGCGGCAATCGCGTAGTCACACGGCTGTGGGTCGCCCGGACCGTTGGACAAGAACACACCAGTGGGCTTGAGCTTGAACACATCGGCCGCGGGCGTCTGTGCCGGCACCACCGTGACCTTGCAGCCGCGCTGGGCCAACATGCGCAGGATGTTGTGCTTGACGCCGAAGTCGTAGGCCACCACATGAAACTTGGGCGCGATCTGCTCGCCATAACCAAAGCCCAGCTGCCATTCGGTCTGGGTCCACACATAGGGCTCGGTGGCGCTGACCACCTTGGCCAGATCCTGGCCGCTCATGTCGGGTGCGGCCTTGGCCGCAGCGGTCGCCCGAGCGCGGTGCTCAGGCGTGATCGCCTCACCGGCCGGCAGCGCCAAGATGGCGCCGTTTTGTGCGCCGTGGGTACGCAGGTGGCGGGTCAGCGCACGGGTATCAAGGTCGGCGATGGCCACCGTGTTTTCGCGCTGCAGATACTGGGTGAGAGTTTCTTCGGAACGGAAGTTGGAGGCCAGCAGAGGCAGGTCTTTGATGATCAGGCCGGCCGCAAATACCCGACGCGATTCCACATCTTCGGCGTTGATGCCGGTGTTGCCGATGTGGGGATAGGTCAGAGTGACGATTTGCTGGCAGTAGCTGGGATCGGTGAGGATTTCCTGGTAGCCGGTGATGGAGGTGTTGAACACCACCTCACCCTGGGTCAGGCCCGTGGCTCCAATGGAAATGCCGGTAAAGACCGTGCCGTCGGCGAGCGCAAGAAGGGCTTTCGGGTGGACGGGCAGCACGGTTTTCTCCAGATGGTTGAGGCGCACCCACGCCCGCCAGAGCTGTCGCTTGTGGCCCCTGAACCCGGCGCACACCGAAGCCCCACCATGCAAAAAAACGGTGGACACAAACCGTGTGAAACCGGAACCCAGAGAGGCGGGCGCAGCAGCGTGCGCCGATTGCGGGTAAACCCCGGAATTATAGCCTGCGGCAGCGCACAAGGGCCGGACGCTGCGACACGAACTGCCCCTTACCCCGCCTGCACCCCCCCCGTGGCATAGAGGCAAATCGCGGCGGCGGCGGCGACGTTGAGCGACTCCTCGCCACCGGGCTGGTCAATTCGCACCCATTGGTTGGCGCGCGCCGCCACCTCGGCACCGACACCCTGCCCTTCGTGGCCCAGCGCCCAGGCGCAAGGCCAGGGCAACTGCTGCTGCGCTTGGGCTTGGTGCAACCACACCCCCTGGTGTGAGCTGGTGGCCAGCAGAGGCAATTGCAGTCCGTCCAGCGCCTCGGGCAACAAGCCTTCGTGCAGCCGCAGGCCAAAATGCGCGCCCATGCCAGCGCGCAGCACCTTGGGCGACCAGAGCGCGGCTGTGCCGCGCAAGGCCAGTACCTGGCGAAAACCGAAAGCGGCGGCGCTGCGCAAGATGGAGCCCACATTGCCGGCGTCTTGCACCCGATCGATCACCACCGTCGGGGCGGTCGGGTCGATCGGCTGGTCTTGCGGCAGAGGCACCACAAAGCCCATGGCGGCCGCGGACTCCAGCCCGCTCACGCCGCGCATCAGCGCATCGGGCAGAACCACCACCTGCGGTGCGGCGTCGCGCCAGGCAGCTTCAGCACCATCCCAGCCGCTCTGGGTGAACACCGCCTGCAATGGCTGCCCACCGCGCGCCAAATAGGCACGACACAGGTGGTCGCCCTCCAGCCACAGCTGGCATTGGGCGCGATACGCCGTGTTGTCCTGCGCCAACGTCCGCAAGCGCTTGAGCCAAGGGTTGTCGCGAGAGGTGATGTGTTGGGGCGTCATGGGGCGCTGGATGGGGGAACTGCGGAATCACACAAACGTGCAACAGGTGCAAAGCTGCGGCGGTGCTCAGGCAAAGGCCCGTGGCGCTGCAGGGCCGCCATGTGCTCGGCGGTGCCGTAGCCTTTGTGCCGGTCAAAACCGTAATCGGGGTGGCGCTGGTGCAATTCGTCGGCCCAGCGGTCGCGCGACACCTTGGCCAAAATGGACGCGGCCGAAATCGCTTGGATCTTCGCATCGCCGCCGACCACCGCTTCAGCCAATACATCCAGGGTCGGCAAGCGGTTGCCGTCGACCAGCACCTTGGCAGGTTTCAGACGCAGGCCTTTGATCGCCCGCTGCATGGCCAACATCGTGGCCTGCAAGATGTTGAGACGGTCGATCTCTTCCACACTGGCCACGGCCACGCTGCAGCACAGGGCCTTGGCGCGGATCTCGTCGTACAGGCGTTCGCGGCGTTTGGCGCTGAGTTTTTTGGAGTCATTGAGCCCCGCGATGGGCACCAAGTCGTCCAGGATCACGGCGGCCGCAAACACCGGGCCAGCCAACGGTCCGCGTCCGGCCTCGTCCACCCCGGCCATCAGGCCAGGGACATCCCAGCTGAGCGGCGCCTGCTCAGCGCGCAAGAAGGGCTTCGATCGCATGGGTGCTCAAAGCCACGGTGTCGCGCCGCAGGTCGCGGTGCAGCGCATCAAAACGCGTCTGCAGTGCAGCGATAGCCTCAGGTCGGTCCAGCCAGGACAGGGTCGCCGTGGCCAATGCGTCTGGAGTAGCGGCGTCTTGCAACAGCTCCGGCACCACAAAGTCGCGCAACAAGATATTGGGCAAACCGACCCAGGGTTGCAATTGTTTGCCGCGCATCATCCACCACGACACGGGGTGCATGCGGTAGGCGATCACCATTGGGCGTTTGAACAAAGCCGCCTCCAGGGTGGCGGTGCCCGAGGCGATCAGGGTCACATCGCAAGCGGCCAGCGCCGCGTGCGACTGGCCGTCCACCAGCCGCACACGCTGGTGCAAGCCGGCTGCGTGCAAGTGCTGCTCGATGGCGCTGCGCAAACCGGGCGCGGCGGGCACCACCGCCCACAAGTCAGGGCGCTGCACCTGCATGCGCTGCAGAGCAGCAAAAAACCGGGGCGCCAGATACTTCACCTCGTCGGCCCGGCTGCCCGGCAGCACCGCCACCACCGGCGCATCGGCGGGCAGTTGCAACGCCGCTCGGGCCGCCGCGCGGTCGGGCACCAGCGGAATCACCTGCGCCAATGGATGGCCCACATAGGTGGCGGAAATGCCGTGCTCGGCCAACAAAGCCGGCTCAAACGGAAACAGGCACAACACATGGTCGGCCGCCGCCTTGACTTTGAGCACCTTCTCTGGCCGCCAGGCCCAAAATGAAGGACAAACAAAATGCACCGTCTTCACCCCGGCGGCGCGCAGGCGGCATTCCAAGTCCAGATTGAAGTCGGGCGCGTCCACCCCCATAAACAAGTCGGGCCGCTCGGCACCCAACAGGCGATCACCCAGGGTAGCGCGCATGCGCAGCAACTCACGCAAGCGGGGTAGGACCTCGATGTAACCGCGCACCGCCAAGCGCTCGCTTGGCCACCAGGCCTGCAAACCTTGGGCCTGCAAATGCGGGCCACCGATGCCGACCGATAGCAAGCCCGGCCAGCGATCGCGCAGGCCGCGCAACAAGTGGGAGCCAATCAGATCGCCCGAGGCTTCGCCGGCCACCACGGCCAGGGTGCGCAAACCCTGTGCGTCACTCATGGCGGCCCGGTCACTCAGCGCACACTACCGCGTTGCGCGGGTGTCT
>CAMBOY010000110.1 GCA_945869245.1 Hydrogenophaga intermedia | reverse complement strand
GGGTATTGCACCGCCCGATCCCTTGCCGGTGCGGGCGCAGGCGCGGCTTCCCGCGCGGCAGCAGCGGCGGCTGCAGCGGCTTGGTTTTTCTGCAGCGCTTCCAGATAGCGTTCGCGCTGCAAGGTCACGAGCGCTTGCACGTCGCGGTTGAGCTTGTCCACATTGCCCACCGAACCCTTGAGCGATTGCACGTCGCGCGACAGGGTTTGCACCGCCGAGGCCTGGGTCTGCAGCCGGGAGTTGATGCCTTGCACCTGCTTGACCAGGTTTTCACTGGTGGCCGCCACTTGTTGGGCGGTTTGTGCGGGCACTTGCTGCACCATGGCTTCGGATTGTTTGAGCGAGGCTTCGATGCGGCCTTCGATCTCGGTGCTGGCCTGGCGCAAAGCCTCTTGGCGCTGCGCCATCTCGGTCAAGGTGGTGTTGACCGTGTCAAGCGAAGCCAGCCCGGTGTTGAGTTCAATCACTTTTTTGCCCACCTCGATCACCATGGCGTCGAGTTGGTTGATGCGACTGACCATGCGCACGCCCATGATCATAAAAAACACCAGCGCCAGCAGCATGGCGGAACCGGCACCAATCAACAGCCATTGCAGCTTCTTGTGGCCGTTTTGAGTGACTTTCTCCAGCTCCACACAGGTGGACTTGAGTTCCGCGCCCAAATCGAGCGAGGCCTGGGCGCTGCGACCGGCCAAATCGCCGGCGTCGAGCACGAGGGCGGCCACCGATTCCATTTGGGCCTGAATGTGGTCGAACTTGCCGGGCTTGGCCGAGGCCGGCGCGGCGCGGCTTGGAGCGGGCGCAGGCGGTGGGCCGACGGGCGCGCTGGGCGCCGCCTCGGTGTTGGCGGCCACAGCGGGTGGCGGCTCGGCGGGCACAAAGCCGGGCGCCTCGCTGCCCACCACGTCGGCGCCGCTGGGCGCCTCGGTGCCGGTCTGCGCCGCTGCGGTGGTCTCGGGGGTGACGGGTGCGTTCATGGGGTTCTCCTGGCGGCTCGCGCCGGACGCTTCTTGTTCTGAAGATCGGCCAGTTGTTGCCGCACGGCTTGCAGGCGTTCGCTCATCTCACGCATGCGGGTTTGGGTGCTGTCGCTCAAGGCGGGGCCGGTGGGTGCAGACGTGCGCGGCTTGGTGGCACGCCTGCGCGGCGCAGGCGCTGCCACGGCGGGCTCGGACACTGGCTCGTCGACCGCCGGCTCCACCACCGGCTCGACCAAGCCGTCGACCGGCCGACGCACTGTGCGCACCGGGCGCGACAGCGCCGGGGCGACTGGCGCGGGCGCATCGGCCTCGACCGCCTGTTTTTTGACTTTGGTGGCTCCGCTGTGGCGCGAGGCCACGCCGTCGTTGGCCAAGGCCACCGAGTGGGCAGACCGGTTGGCGATCAGTTTCGATTTGGCTTTGGCCATGGCACACGCGCTCCGTTGAACTGCCTCAAGACGGCTCTGTACCGCACACCCCAGCGGCGCTGGACGACGGCGGCGCGCAGCGTGCGGTGAGCCACGCTGGTACCGCGACCGCCGGCGCGCTGTTGGCCGCCGAGGACGCCAACACAATGGGGCCGCCCCATTGGCGGTGCTCGGCGCCAGCCAGCGACACGGGTGCGGACGGGTCGTTCGACCCGCTCAAGCCGCCCAGGCCGGCCAACACCACCAGACACACCGCCGCCGCTGCGGACGCGGTGTTGCGCGACACCAAACGACCCAGCCGCTGCCACCACCCGGTGCGCGCCGGCTCGGTGGCGCCAGCGGCGGCGAGTGTGTCGTGCAACACCGGGATCTGCTCGGCGCTGGGACGCTTGTCGCGAACCAGGGCCTCGGCCCCCACCAGCGCTGGCACGTCCCAGTGGCGGGCGCGCTTGCCCAGCAGGGGCAGGCGCGCATGGTCGTGGTCGTCGCTGTCGAGCACCAGCACCAGACGCAGCTGGGTACCTGGCAAGTCGTTGATCAGCTGTACCAGCAGCGTCAGCTCGGCGTTCGCCAGCGAGGGGGTGTCGTGCAGCACAAACACATGGATATCGCTGTTGTGCGAACTGTCGCGCCGCATGGCTTGCTCAATGGTGACCTGCGCCAACAACTCGTTGAGCCGGGTCAGCAGCATCTCGGTGCTGCTGGGAAAGTAGGGCACCACCTTGACCGATTCGCGCTGGCGCAGATCGCGCACCAGCAGACGGCTGTAGTGGTCCAAGGTGTCGGCGTCGCGGCACGACAAGGCGATGTGGCGACGGTGCTCAATCAGGTCTTGTACCAAGCTGGAGACTTGGCGGGCGTCGTCTTCGCTGCGGTAGCCCTGCTGGGCCCAGTCGCTCTGCAGCGACTCGGCCACCACGGTGTCGCTGGTGAAGTGTTTGCGCAATGACATGGTGTGTGCTCCGGTTGCGCCGCTTAAGCGGCTTGGGCGTGAACGCGATGGCCTTCGGTGTCGAACAGCATGCTGTCAGGCACCGTGGGACTGGGCCGGGCCATGCCCTGCTGCCCGGGCTGGGCGCCTTCCAGACTGAAGACGTAGGCAATGACTTGGGCCACCGCCAGATACAGCGACTCGGGCACCGGCTGGTCGGCCTCGGTGGTGAAGTACAGGGCACGGGCGAGTTCGGGCGCCGAAAACAGGTGCACACCGTGGGTGCGCGCTTCTTCGCGGATCTTGGCGGCCATAAAGTCCGAGCCTTTGGCGACCAAGATGGGCGCGCTGTCGCCGTTGGGGTCGTATTCGAGCGCCACCGCAAAGTGCTCGGGGTTGGTGATGACCACATCGGCGGTTTTGACGCGCTGGATCATGCGGGCGTTGGCGATTTCGCGCTGGCGGCGGCGGATTTGGGCCTTGACCTCGGGCCGGCCCTCGATGTCTTTCATCTCGTCCTTGATTTCCTGCATGGTCATGCGCAGGTTTTTCTTGAATTCGTATTTTTGGTAGGGCACATCGAGCATGGCAATCAAGGCCAGGGTGAGCGACACCGCCAGCGCCGACTTGGCGATCAAATCGCCCGACAAAGCCAAGGCCGGCTCCAGGCCCATGCGGCCCAGCATCACCAGCTCTTCGAGGTGGCTCATCAACATGACCCACAACGCGGCCGACACCAGGCTGAACTTGAGGATGGCCTTGGCCAACTCGACCAGCGCCTTGGGACCAAACATGCGCTTGAAGCCATTGATCGGGTTGATCTTGTCCATCTTGGGCGCCACCGCCTTGAACGACAGCAGGTAGCCGCCGGTCATGCCAGCCGACACCACCGCCAGCACCAAGGTCAAGCCCAGCACCGGCGCCATCAAGATCAGGCCCTCGGTGGCCTGGGCGGCAAAAGCGGTGGGCAACAAAGTGGGCTGCTCCAGAGTTTTGCGGTCAAACACAAAACCGCTGGCGAACAGCTGCGTCAGGCGGCTGACCAGCCAGCCGCCGGCCAACATAAAGAGCAAAAAGCAGGAAATCAGAATCACGGCCGCCGGCAACTCGACCGAGCGCGCGACCTGCCCTTCCTCGCGCGCTTTTTGCAAGCGCCGCGCGGTCGGTTCTTCGGTTTTTTCCTGTGCGGTGTCAGCCACTTTGCACCCCCAGCAGTTGCCTTACAACATCAAAGCCCTGCAACCAGAGCCACTCCATGCGGCCCACAATGGACCCGATGGCCAACCACATAAGCAAGAAGCCGGCCATCAACATGGCCGGAAAACCGACAGCAAAGATATTCATGCTTGGCGCGGCCCGCGTCACCACCCCCAAGCCCACGTTGATGAACAACAAGGCCACCATCACCGGCAAGGCCACCAGCACAGAGCCCAAAAACATCATGGAACTCCAGCGCACGATCAGGCCGTAGCTGTCCTGGCTGAGGATGGAGGTGCCCACCGGCAAGGTGTGAAAGCTCTCCAGAATCAGACCCAACAAGATGGCGTGACCGCCGGCCCCTACAAACACCAAACTGGCCAACACAATCAGAAACTGCGAGATCACCGGCACGTTGCCCATGTTGGCGTCGATCATGTTGGCCATGGACAAGCCCACCGCCGCCGCAATCGCCTGGCCGGCGACCACCAGCGTGGCCACCACAATCTGCAGAATCAGCCCGGCCATCAGGCCAATGGCCAGTTGGTTGAAGATCTCCACCAGACCTTGGGCCGATGTCGGGTCAATGACAGGCCAGTCGTGCAGGGGGTAGACCAACCACGCCAGCACCGCAGCGGTCAACACGCGCAAGCGCAGGTTAAAGGCGGGCAAAGAGAAAATGGGCGCGGCGATCATCAGGGCCGAGATGCGCAGCATGGGCCACAAAAAGGTGTAGAACCTTTCGACGATTTCGGGCGCCAGCAGCTGCATACAGCGTCAGCCCGGTTCAGTTGAACAGCGTCGGAATGCGCTGGAACACCGAGCGGGCAAAGTCCACCAGCGTGACGATTTGCCAGCTGCCAAACAGCGCCAAGGCGGCGGCGAGCGCCAGCACCTTCGGGATAAAGCTCAGCGTCATCTCGTTGATCGAGGTCGCGGCCTGAAAGATACCGATGAACAAGCCCACCGCCAGGGCGATGCCCAACAGCGGCGCCGACACCAGAATCGTCACCCACAAGGCCTGGCGGGCCAAATCAATCACCATCGCGGTGTCCATCATGGCCGCTCTCCTAAGGCATCACAAAACTGGACGCCAGTGATCCCATGATCAAGCTCCAGCCATCAACCAGCACAAACAGCATCAGCTTGAAGGGCATGGAAATCATCATGGGCGACAGCATCATCATCCCCATGGCCATCAGCACGCTGGCCACAATCAGATCGATCACCACAAACGGGATGTAGATCAGAAAACCGATGGTGAACGCGCTCTTGAGTTCCGACGTCAGGAACGCAGGCACCAGGGTGGTGAACGGCACCTGATCGGCACTGGCCACCGGCGCGTTGCGCGCGATTTCCATGAACATGGCGATGTCGTCTTCGCGGGTTTGGGCCAACATAAAGCCACGAATCGGCTTTTCGGCTGCCGCCAGCGCCTGCTCAAAACCCATGGTGTTGTTCATGAACGGCACCAGCGCCGACTGGTAGACCTCGGTGAGCACCGGCGTCATCACAAACAGCGACAGAAACAGCGCCAAACCCACCAACACCATATTGGGCGGCGTCTGGCCTGTGCCCAAGGCTTGGCGCAAGATCGACAGAACGATGACGATGCGCACAAAAGACGTCATCATGAGCAACAAAGACGGCAACAACGTCAAAGACGTCATCAGCGCGAGCAACTGCAGCGTCAGGCTGTATTGCTGGCCGCCGCCGGTGTTGGTGACACGCACCGCCGGCAGATCGGCGGCCCAGCCCAAGCTGGGCAGGCACAAGAGCGCCAGCAGCGCCACCCAGGGCATGCAGCTGCGCCACACAGCCCCCACACATCGGGCGCTCACGACAACACCTCCACCGCGTCGGTGTGGACGGCCTGATCGCCCGGCAGCGGCTGCCACGGCCCCAGGGCGTTGATCTGGCCCGCCGTCACCCCCACCAACATCTGCTGGCCGTCCACCCGCACCAGGGCCAGCTTCTGGCGCGGCCCCAGGCTCAAGGTCTCCAGCACCTGCAGACGCTGGTGCTTGCGCTGCATCAGGGCGCCGCCCTGCAGGCGTTTGAGCGCCCACAACAGGCCCAGCATCAGCCCAATGACCAGCACAAAGCTCAGCAGGTGCTGCAGCAGATCGGTCCAACCCAATGTCATGGTTTGTCTCCCTGATGCGCTGACGGCTCAGAGTTTGTCGAGGCGATCGCTGGCTGGCACCACCCGCGTGAGGCGAATGCCGTAGCGCTCGTTGACCAGCACCACCTCGCCCTGGGCGACCACGGTGTTGTTGACCAACAGATCCAGCGGTTCGCCCGCAATGCGATCGAGTTCGACCACACTGCCCTGGGTCAGGCGCATCAAATCGCGGATCTTGATCACCGCGCGGCCCACCTCAATCGAGAGCGTGACCGGAATGTTCTGCAGCACATCGGGGTGGATTTGGCCGCTGGCGTCGACCAGATCGGTGGCGCCGTCGGCGTCCAGGGTTTTGTCGTTCATATCGGCTCCTGCGGATCAGTGCGGATGGGGGGCCACGGGGTTGACCAGCAACACCGCCGTTTGGTTGTTCTGACTGCCGACTTCGACGTCAAACACCGGCAAATCGCCGGACATCAGGCGTGCAAAGTCCGGTTTCTTGAAATACAAAATGTCGCCTTCGTTGAGGTTTTGCAGCTTGGCCATGGTGGTTTGCACCTTGCCCAACACCACCTCCAACTCCACCTCGGCGTCTTGCACCGCTTGCGACAGCTCGGCGTGCCAGACTTTGTCCGACTCTTCGTTGCCGTCGCCGGTCTGGACCCGGCTGCGCAGCAAGTCGCGGATCGGCTTGAGCGACATATAGGGAATCACCATGTCGACAAAGCCCACCGACTGCGCCGAGGCTTCGGTTTCAAAGCGGTTGAGAATGACCAGGTCGTTTTCGTCGGCGATTTGGGCAAACTGGGGGTTGATCTCTGAGCTGACGTGCTCAAAATCAACCGGCGCCAGGGGTGCCCAAGCCTCTTTGAAGGAGCGAAACAGCACCTGCAGAATGATCTTGATAATGCGAGATTCGGTCAGGGTGAACATGCGGCTGGCGGGCAACTGCCCGACCCCGCGTCCAAAACCACCAAAGAAGCTGTCGAGCGAACTGAACACCATGGTGGGCTCAATCACCACCATGGAATAGCCGCGCAAGGGCGCCATGCGCACAATGTTCACCGACAGCGGCGCGCGCAACTCTTTGAGGTAGTCGCCAAACCGCACAATCTGCGCCCGGGTGGGGTTGATGCGCGGACTGGTGCGCAGCACTTCGAGCATGCCCAAGCGAAACAAGCGAATGAAGCGCTCGTTGATCATGTCGAGCGAGGCCACGTTGACGCCCAGGCTGCTGTCCTCGGCCACCAAGTCGTGCTTGCGGAACTTGGCGTCGACGTTGTAGCCGGTGTCGACCTCCACGGCGCCGGTGACCACGCCGTCGACCAGCGCGGCGAGTTCTTCAGCGGTCAACAGACTGTCGGACATGGGTGTTGGCCTTTGCTCTGCTAGCGGGTCGCGGGATCACTGCACCACGAAGGAGGTGAAGTACACCTCTTCGATGCCACCGAAGTCCTCCAAGCTCTCGAGCTTGGCGTTGAGGGCTTCGCGAATCTTCTCGGCCCGCTCTTTGCGGAATTCCGGTCGATCCAACTGGTCTTCGGTGATCTGGCGCATGACGTCGAGCGTGACCGAACGGATGGCGAACTCGTGCTTTTCCACGTTTTTGAACACCCGCTCGTCGTAGCGCGTCATGAACGCGATCTGCACCTGCATGACCTTGCGCGAATTGGTCAGATTGGCCAGCAGCTCGCGCTCGATTTCTTTGTAGGTGTATTCAAACTTTTCTGCATCGGGCGTGGACTTGGTCACCCGCTTGGGCTCCACCGGCTTGCCATCGGGCCCAACTTCTGCGCCTTTTTCGGCGGCGGCGGCCTCACCTTGCAACTGCTCGATCTTGGCCTGCGCCGCCTCTTCGGGTTTGGGGTCAAAAAAGCCGGTGGCAAACAAGGTGCCGCCCACCGCCAGACCGAGCAACAACAGCACACCCACCACAATCAAGATGATCTTGACGATCGGTTTGCCTTTTTTGACTTCTTCTTCGCCGTTTTCTTCCGCCATTGTGTCCTCCGGTCTCGCCGGTTAAACCATCACATCCCAGCCGTTGCCGCCTTGGCGGACCACCCGGGCTGGAGCCTGCGTCTCAGGTCCGCTGCGCGTCTCTTGCACCGGGCGAGCCCCCTTGGAAGCCTTAAATGCCGGTGTCGGGTTTCCGCTATCGCGCTGCGTCTGACCGTTGCCTACGTGCATGCTTGCAACATCCATGCCCATGCTCGACATCACCTCGCGCAAGCGCGGCAGGCCGTCTTGCAACAGGTCGCGGGTGAATGCATTGGTGGCACGAAACGCGGCATCCAACTCACCAGAACGCATACGCAAGTCCACTTCGATCTCGCCGAGCTGCTGCGGCTTGAGCATGAACTTCACGTTCCAGTGGCCCCGTTCAATCATCGACACCAGGCGCTGGCCGACGGCCTGGCCCACCCGCTGCGCCAGCTGCTGCAGTTGCTCCGCGCGCTCAGCAGCGTTCGACACCGGCGCCGCCACAGCAGGCGCATCGGTCTTGGCCTGCGCCGCTTGCGGTGCGAGCGCGGCCGCTGCGCTGGCCGACGACGCGGAACTGCTCTTGGGCGCCTCGGCTGGAGCCAAGTCCAGCGATCCATCGTCGAGCCAGTTGCGCAAATCGGCTTGCAGCTCAGGGTCCAACTCGAGCACATCGACATGGGTGGTGGCTTTGCGTTGACCCGAGTCCTGCGCCGCCACCATTTTTTGCACCATGGCGGCCAGTTCTGGACGCATGGCTTTGTCAACTTGCGGCAAGCCATAGGCCGGGTCGGCCTGTGCGCTGGTGGCCTCAGCGCGCACGGTGCGCTGGGCATCGCTGCCCCAGCGCTCGTGGGTCCACACCGCCAAGCCCGCCAACGCGGCGGCCGAGGCTTCATCGCCGCCCTCGGGGGCCTGTCCGTCCGGCCCGGCCCCCCCGGTCGAGACATCGGTCGCCAGCCCATCGCCGCTGGGCGTGTCGGTGACCAAGGCTGCGCTGGGCTCAGTCGGCACAGCCGCCAGGGCCTGACCGGCGCCCACATTGCGCTGCAGCATCAAGGCGGCTGGTGTCATGGCGGCGCTGGCTAGCCCCAGCGTCTCACCCACAACTGCCCCCAACGTTGGCGTCTGCGGTCCGCCCGCACCGGGCGACAGCGCACCGTCTGCCCCGGTTGCCGCCGCCAAGCCCGCGCCGGCGGCACCGTCGCCCTCCATGGCCACGCTCGCGGCTCCCTGGCCCATCCAGGTCGGCGCCGCAGCGTCCAATTGAAACAACCATTTCACCGCCGACTCGTCAATGCCTTGCGACTTGGCGAAATCCGCCAGCGCCTGCGGATCGGTCACCGCATCGGCGGGCGTGAGCACCTGCAAGCCCGGGCTGAGCGCGGTGGCCTGCAAACCCGGCACACCAGCGGCAACAA
>CAMBOY010000109.1 GCA_945869245.1 Hydrogenophaga intermedia | reverse complement strand
GACCAAGGGCAGCGCCACCGCCAGTATGAGGCCGACGAGCAAGAGCTGCAGCAGTTCCAGTCCCTCCGCGTAGTCGGGCCGCTGCAGCCAACGGCCGTCGAGCATGCCGGCGATCAAATTGGCGTGCACCTCCACCCCGGGATAGGCTTGGCCGACCGGGGTGTTGCGCAGGTCCAGCAAGCCGGGCGCGGTGGTGCCCACCAGCACAATGCGGCCTTGCAAGGCGTGGGGCGCCACTTGGCCTTGCAGCACGTCCACCGCCGACACGAAGCGAAACGAGCCGGCCTGTGGGCCGCCCGGTCCGCGAAAAGGCACCCACGCCGCAGCGCGGCCATCGAGGCCAAAGGTCTGGGGGCTGGCCCCAGGAATGGGCAGGGTCAGCCCGGTGAGCGTGGGCACCACGCCGGGGCCTGCATCGCTCCACTGCGGCACCACAGCGGGCACTTGCAAGGCGGTGCGAAAGGTGGCGAGCGCCAGCGATTCGTAATACACCCCATCGACATCGGCGAGCACCGGCAGGGCGCGCACCACGCCGTCTTCGTCGGTGATGGCGTTAAAAAAACCGCCGCGCGGAGCGGCCTGCACCAGCGCCGGCAGATTGGCGCCGTAGCCGTTCCAGCGGGTGGCGCGAATGTGCCGATCGGCGCTCTCCAGCGCGATCACGGGTTGCGGCAACTGGCCGTGGCGTTCGCCTTGCCGGTCGCTGGTGAGGTAGTAGCCCAGCACCACCGGGCGCCCCTGCAAGGCGCGCACCAGTACCGCGTCGTGCTCGGCGTCGGGCTCGGCAAACACCATGTCAAAGGTGACCGAGCGCACGGCATAGCGCTCAAACAGCGTGTCGAGCAATTGGGCCACGCGATCGCGCGACCAGGGCCAGCGCCCCAGCGCCGCCAAGCTGCGTTCGTCGATGTCGATGATCACCACGTCAGGGTGCACATCCTCGGGTGCCAGCGCCTGCAAGCGGGTGTCGTGGAGTTGTCGGTCGAGTTGGTCGAGCCAAGCCATGGGCCATAGACCCAAGGAATGGCCGAGCAGTGCCAGCACCACCGCCACACTGGCCAACATCCGCCGCCATTGGCGCTGCAACACGCCTCTGGCGCCTGCTGCGCTGGCGATCACAAGCGATGGAATTGCATTTGCACGCCGCCGATCTCGATCAGATCGCCGGACTGCAAGGGGCTGCCGTGGGTGGTGAGTGTTTCACCGTTGAGGGTGACCGGCACCGCGCCTTCGACCACGGCGACACTGTGCCCGTGGCTCTGGCGCGAGATGGCGATCACCGCCTGGCTGGGTTTGCCAATGGTGGTGCTGGGTTTGCTCAAGGTGACGGCCTTGCCGGCGGCGTTGCCATTGAGCACCAGCAGACGGCCATGGTCTTTGGCTTCGCCGCCCAGCAGCGCGGCGCCGTCGTCGACGATGGTGACGCGCTCGTGGTCGTCTTCGTGGTTGTCCTGGTAGAACTTGACGCGGTACTTGCCGATTTCAATCGCATCGCCATGGCGCAGCGTGTGGCGGGTGATGGAGCGCCCGTTCACATACGTGCCGTTGGTGCTGTTGAGGTCTTCGATGGTGTAGTCGCCTTGCGACACCGACACCACCGCGTGCTCGCCGCTGACGGCCAAGTTGTCGAACACCACGTCGTTGTACGGTCGGCGGCCAAGCGAGGTGCGGTCTTTGGACAGACGCACCTCGCGCACCACCACACCTTCAATCGACACAATCATTTTGGGCATGTTTTGCTCACCGGAGTAAGGACGTTGCGGGCGCCACTCTACAGACCCAACCAATGGGGCAAACGCAGCCGTGCCGCACCCAAAGCCTGCACCAGAACAACTGAAATATTATCCCGCCCTCCCGCTTCTTTGGCGGCGCCAACCAGCGCCTCGCAGCGCTCTTGCAGGTCGTCGCTTTGCTGCAGCAAATAGACCACATGCTCTTCGCTGAGCATGTCGGTCAAGCCGTCAGAACACAACAAAAACACGTCGCGGTCTTGCACGGGCACGGTTTGTACGTCCATCACCACGCTGTCTTCTACGCCGACGGCGCGCGTCAACAAGTTGCGCCGCGCCGCCATGGGGCTGTCGGCACCGCTCACCAAGCCAGCGTCGATTTGCTCTTGCAACAAGGAGTGGTCGCGCGTGAGCAGCGACAAGGCGCCGTCGCGCCAGCGGTAGCAGCGCGAGTCGCCCACATGGCCCAGCACCGCGTGGTCGGGCAGCAGACACAGGCCGACCAAGGTGGTGCCCATGCCGTCGTATTCCATATGGGTTTGTGCGGCCTCGTAGATGCGTTGGTTGGTGTCGTGCAGGCACTGATGCAATTGCCGCACCCAGTCGCTGGCCTGCGCCTCGGGGTGCTGGAGCTGAAAGTCCAGCATGCCCGCGCGCATTTGGGCAATCGCCATGGAGCTGGCGACTTCACCGGCGTTGTAGCCACCCATGCCGTCGGCTAGAAACACCAGCCGGTGCGCAGCATCGACCACCAGCGCGTCCTCGTTGTTGGGACGCACCAGACCGGGGTCGGATAGGCTGGCGAACACGTAATTCATTGCCGTGTTTATATCGCGGTACGTTGGTATTTTTTAGGCGTGCTCATCGTATTGGGCGTTGAAAAATCACTATATCTGCGTAAATATTGCCCAATCGGTTTGCGATCGCGATTTTTCGGTATTTTTGTAGGCCTTATCGGTTAAGCGCGCAGACGTGGCAAGCGAGGGCAAAAAAAAGGCAACCAGCCGGTTGCCTTCTCTCTGCCCGCAGGCGATCAGAGCAGCGCCTTGAGCAGCTTGCCCATTTCGGACGGGTTGCGCGTGACCTTGAAGCCGCATTCTTCCATGATGGCGAGCTTGGCGTCTGCGGTGTCGGCGCCACCAGAGATCAAGGCACCGGCGTGGCCCATGCGCTTGCCCGCAGGAGCGGTCACACCAGCGATGAAGCCCACAATCGGCTTCTTCATATTGGCCTTGCACCACATCGCAGCTTCGGCTTCGTCGGGGCCGCCGATTTCACCGATCATGATGACGGCGTCGGTGTCCGGATCGTCGTTGAAGGCGCGCATCACGTCGATGTGCTTCAGACCGTTGATCGGGTCGCCACCAATGCCCACGGCGCTGGACTGGCCCAGACCAATTTCGGTCAGCTGTGCCACCGCTTCGTAGGTCAGTGTGCCGGAGCGCGAGACCACACCAATGCGGCCTTTTTTGTGGATGTGGCCGGGCATGATGCCGATCTTGATTTCATCGGGGGTGATGAGACCGGGGCAGTTGGGGCCCAGCAGCAGGGTGCGCTTGCCACCAGCAGCTTCCTTGGCCTTCATGCGGTTGCGCACTTCGAGCATGTCGCGCACGGGAATGCCTTCGGTGATGCAGATCGCCAGATCGAGGTCGGCCTCGACGGCTTCCCAAATGGCGGCGGCGGCACCGGCGGGCGGCACATAAATCACCGACACGGTGGCGCCGGTTTCAGACGCGGCTTCTTTGACCGAGCTGTAGATTGGGATGTTGAAGATCGACTCGCCGGCTTTCTTGGGGTTCACACCCGCCACAAAGCAGTTCTTGCCGTTGGCGTATTCCTGGCACTTTTCGGTGTGGAACTGACCGGTTTTGCCGGTGATGCCCTGGGTGATGACCTTGGTGTCTTTGTTGATAAAGATAGACATGTTCGTGCTCCGCCTTACTTGACCGCTGCCACAATTTTCTGGGCCGCTTCGGCCATGGAGTCTGCGCTGATGATCGGCAGACCGGATTCGGCCAGCATCTTCTTGCCCAGGTCTTCGTTGGTGCCCTTCATGCGCACCACCAGCGGCACCGACAGGTTCACGGCCTTGCAGGCGGTGATCACACCGGTAGCGATGGTGTCGCACTTCATGATGCCGCCGAAGATGTTGACCAGAATGGCCTTGACTTTGGGGTTCTTGAGCATGATCTTGAAGGCTTCGGTCACCTTCTCGGGGGTGGCACCGCCGCCCACGTCCAAGAAGTTGGCTGGCTCGGCACCAAACAACTTGATGGTGTCCATGGTGGCCATGGCCAGGCCGGCGCCGTTGACCAAGCAGCCGATGTTGCCGTCCAAGCTGATGTAGGCCAGGTCGAACTTGGAGGCTTCGATTTCGGCCGGATCTTCTTCGTCCAGGTCGCGCAGGGCCACGATATCGGGGTGGCGGAACAGGGCGTTGGAGTCGAAGTTGAACTTGGCGTCCAGGGCCATCAAGTCGCCCTTGGAGTCGCAGTTCAGCGGGTTGATTTCCACCAGCGAGGCGTCGGTGTCCATGTAGCACTTGTAGAGCTTGGCGAACAGGTCGACCGCTTGGTCCACCGAGCCACCGCTCAGGCCGATGGCTGCGGCGACCTTGCGCGACTGCGCTTCGGTGATGCCGGTGAGCGGATCGATCATTTCGGTGATGATTTTTTCGGGGGTGGAGTGGGCCACTTCCTCGATGTCCATGCCGCCTTCGCTGGAGGCGATCAGGGCGACTTTTTGGGTGGCGCGGTCGGTGACCAGCGACACATAGAGTTCGTTTTTGATGTCGGCGCCGTCTTCAATATAGAGGCGGCGGACTTTTTGGCCCACCGGGCCAGTTTGGTGCGTGACCAGCTGCATGCCCAGAATGTCGCTGGCGCGCGCCTTGACGTCGTCGATCGACTTGGCGACCTTCACACCACCGCCCTTGCCACGGCCACCGGCGTGGATTTGGGCCTTGACCACCCACACCGGGCCGCCGAGTTTTTGCGCGGCTTCGACCGCTTCTTGCACCGTGAATGCCGCAATGCCGCGCGGCACGGGCACACCGAATTGACGCAAGATTTCCTTGCCTTGGTACTCGTGAATCTTCATGGGGTCTCTCTCGGGAGTGGGAGTGGTGGGGGCGCCGTCGCCGGGCTTGTGCCCCGGTGGCGGTGGGGGCATGAAACGCCGCAGGCGACTGTATCATGCTGCAACGCACCAAGGCGGCTTGCGACCCAAGCTGGCGAGATGCGTAATGCATAATTATTCGCACCCTCGCTTGTACCAAACTGACAGGACACACCGCCATGGCCAAGGTTTTTATCGATGGGGAAGCCGGCACCACCGGCCTGCAAATTCGCGAGCGCCTGGCGACCATGCCGGCGGTGGAGGTACTGAGCATCGACCCGGCCCGGCGCAAAGACCCTGAGGCCAAGCGCGAACTGATGGCCGCCGCCGACCTGGTGGTGCTGTGCCTGCACGACGACGCGGCCAAAGAATCGGTGGCGATGATCGACAGCCTGAGCGGCCAACAACCGCGCATCATTGATGCGTCGACCGCCCACCGCTGCGACGACGGCTGGGTGTATGGCTTCCCAGAGCTCTGCGCCGCGCAGGCCGACGCGGTGCGCCGTGCCCAGCGGGTGGCCAACCCGGGCTGCTACGCCACCGGCGCGATTGCGCTGCTGCGCCCGCTGGTGGACGCCGGCCTGCTGCCGGCGGACTGTGCCGTGTGCCTGCCCTCGGTGAGCGGCTATTCGGGTGGTGGGCGCACCATGATCGAAGACTACGAAGCCGGCCGCGCCCCCGCTTACGAGGCCTATGCGCTGGGCCTGCAGCACAAACACATTCCCGAAATCCTGCGCTACACCGGCATGACACGCCGGCCGCTGTTTGTGCCGGCGGTGGGCAACTTCCGCCAAGGCATGCTGGTGCAGCTGCCGCTGCACTTGGACGAGCTGCCCGGCCAACCCACGGGCGCCGATCTGGAAGCGGCGCTGCGTGCGCACTACGCGGCCAGCGAGGCCAACGGCGGCTGGGTGAAGGTGCTCGGCGCGACCGACAACGGCAAGCTCGACGCGGTGGCGCTGGCCGACACCAATGCGCTGGAGCTGCGGGTCTACGCCAACGAGGCGGCGCGCCAAGCGGTGCTGTTCGCACGCTTGGACAACTTGGGCAAGGGTGCCAGCGGCGCAGCGGTGCAGAACCTGCAGCTGATGCTGGGGCTGTGAAACGCCTGCCCCCGCTCAACGCCTTGCGGGCCTTCCAGGTGGCGGCCCAGCTGGGCAGTTTCACCAAAGCTGGCGAGGCCATGCATGTGACACAAGGCGCCATCAGCCGCCAGGTGAAGTTGCTAGAGGAGGCCGTGGGGCGTCCGCTGTTTTTTCGGGTGCACCAAGGCATTCGGCTGACCGAGGCCGGCGAACAGTTGGCGGGCAGTCTGCAGGCTGCTTTTGACACCATGGAGCAGGCGGTGGCTCGGGTGCAGGCCGACCAGAGCCGGCAACAAATCGCCATCAACATCCCGCCCACTTTTGCCACCCGGTGGCTCGCGCCACGCCTGTCCGGCTTCTGCGAGCGCTACCCCTATGTGGATTTGCAGATCACCACCAACTGGGTGCAATCGTTGCGCGACGCCCAGGGACTGGACTGCCTCGTGGTTTTTGACCAAGCGCCTTGGCCTCGCACCGACGGTGAGCAGCTGATGCTGGAGCGCCATGTGATGGTGGGCAGCCCCCGGCTGTGGCGCCATGATGTGCCCCCCACGCTGAGCGGTCTGACGCTCCTGCACATCCTGAACGGAAGCGAACGCCTGCCGGTCTGGGAACGATGGATCGAGGAACACCAGCTGCAACACATCGACCCCAAGCCTGGTTTGTCGTTCAGCACGCTTGATCAGGCGATCAACGCCGCCCTGAGTGGCACCGGTGTGGCGATTGTGGACGAAGCCATGATTCGCCCCGAGTTGGCGGCCGGCACATTGCAGTGCTTCAACACGCTGCACATGGATGGCCCGTACGGCTACTGGTTCGTGGATCTGTCGCGTGAAGGCGAACACAAAGCCACGGTGCGTTTGTTTCGCGAGTGGCTGCGCGAGCAGGTGTCGGATCAAGCACCCAAACCCGAAGGCGCTTAGGCCCGCCGAGCGTCGGCCAGGATGAGGTCGGCAGCCCGATCGGCCACCATGATGGTCGGTGCGTGGATGTTGCCGGAAGGAATGGATGGAAACACCGACGCATCGACCACCCGCAATCCGCGTACCCCGTGCACCCGAAGCCGTGCATCCACCACCGCTTGCTGCGGATCGGGACCCATGGTGCAGCTGCCGCACAGGTGGTAGATGGAGCCACTGTGGGCGCGAAAGTGATCGAGCAACTGTTCATCGGTTTGCACCGACGGGCCTGGCGCGGTTTCGTGGCGCGTGATGCGGCGCAGCGATTGGGTGGCGGCCAGTTGGCGCAAGAAACGCATGCCCTGCAAGGCCTCGTCGATGTCGTGGGCGGTATCCAGATAACGGGGATCGATCAGCGGCTGCGCATGGGGGTCCGGACCAGCCAAGCGCACCGTGCCTCGGCTGGTGGGCCGACAGGCATTAAAGGCCATGAGGAAACCCGAGCCAGGGTCGGGTCGCAAGCCTGCGCGCGGGTCGTCCGGGATGTGATACGACAAGGGGTTGAAATACAGCTGTAGATTGGGCACCGCCACACCGGCTTGGCCGCGAAAAAAGCCCCCGGACTGGTTGACGCTCAGTGCCAGCGGGCCACGGCGGCTCAGACCCCACTGCAGCGCCGCCCAGGCCTGCCCCCACCAAGGGCGCAACACATCGTTGAGGGTGGGCCGATTGGCTTCGTAATAGTGGGACACACACAGGTGGTCTTGCAAGTTCTCTCCCACAGCGGGCAAGTGGTGGCGAACAGGCACCCCTATGTCGTGCAGCCAGCGGCCGTCCCCGACACCTGATCGCTGCAATAGCAAGGGAGAACCCACCGCACCCGCGGCCACAATCACCTCGCGGCGGGCGTACACACGTTCAACCCGGTCGCCGCGCATCATCTCCACACCGCTCACCTGCAGGCCCTCGTCCCACAACAAGCCCACAGCGTGTGTGTGTGACCAGACCGACAGGCCCGGCCGCCGACGCGCTGCACGCAAATGGGTCACATGTGGCGCGCTGCGCATACCGCGACGGACATTGATGTCGTAAATGGCGGCGCCTTCGAACTGGGCACCGTTGTAATCTGGGGTCAGGGGCAAGTCCAGCTCGTGGCACGCGGCGAGAAAATCGTCCACGATCGGGTGCGTCTGGCCGCGCATGGAGGTGATGCCGATGGGCCCGCCGCGTCCGCGCCGCGCCGGGTCTCCCGCTGGGGCGTCCTCCAGCCGCTGAAACACCGGCTCCACATCGGACCAGCCCCAACCCGGGTTGCCGCGGTCGCGCCAATCATCAAAATCGCTGGGCTGGCCGCGCACATAAATCATGGCGTTGATGGCGCCGGAGCCGCCCAGCACTTTGCCGCGCGGCGCATACACAGTCCGCCCGTTCAATGTCGGCTGGGGCGCGGTGCGGTACATCCAGTTGAGGGCTGGATTGAAATAGGCCTTGGCATAGCCAGCCGGCAACTTGAGCCAAGGGCTACTGGCCTCACCACCTGCCTCCAGCAGCAAGACGGTGTGCTGGCCGTCGGCGCTCAAGCGATCCGCCAGCACACAACCAGCCGATCCCCCACCCACAATCACATAGTCGAAGTTCATAGCGCCTTGTCGTGGTTCCAGCGTTGGCGCCAGGCGGCGTCGTCGGCCGCCACGTCGTAGGGCTTGGGGTCCATCAGCAGGTGCAGCCGTTCGCCGCGGTAGGGCGAGTGGGCGCGCACCACGTCCATGTTGAGCGCCACCCCCAGGCCAGGCGTGGTGGGGGGCACAATGAAGCCGCGCTCCCAGCGGATCGGCTCCTCCAGGATATCGGCGTAAAAGCCGCTCCAGTCGAGCATGCTTTCCTGGATCAGGAAGTTGGGGCTGGCGGTGGCCAGCTGGACGCTGGCTGCCGCACCGACCGGGCCGTTGTAGAGGTGGGGCGCGATCTGCAGGTAATGCGCTTCTGCCATGCCGGCGATCTTCTTGGCCTCCATGAGCCCGCCAACGCGCCCAAGGTTCATTTGCAGAATGGACGCAGCTTTTCTCTGCATCACGTCCAGGAATTCGTATTTGGTTGTGAGGCGCTCACCCCAATCCACCGAACTTAAGCTGCTACAATCCGTAAGCATTTGATTTTGTTTATTTTTCTTCTGAGGCAGGCATGACTTCTGCCTCAATACTGTGGTTTTACACAGTGCATTCTGACCGATTTCTCTGATCACCTGCACAGTCCGGCTT
>CAMBOY010000108.1 GCA_945869245.1 Hydrogenophaga intermedia | reverse complement strand
CCTGGGCCAACAGCCCACCCACCCCGCCTGCGCCACTGCTGCCTGATCCCGCCGCCTGGCACGCCAGCGGCCCCACACGGCGCGTGCCCCTGCACCGCCTGGCCTGGGCGCGCAGCGGCGACAAGGGCAACACCGCCAACATCGGCGTGGTGGCGCGCCAGCCCGAATGGCTGCCGCTGCTGTGGGCGCAGCTCACGCCGCAAGCGGTGCACGCGCATCTGGCGCCTCTGGTGCAAGGCCCCGTCACGCGCCACCACCTGCTGGGCATCCACGCCATCAACTTGGTGCTGGAGCAAGCCCTGGACGGCGGCGGACCCGTGTCCACCCGCATGGACCCGCTGGGCAAAGGCATGGGGCAAATATTGCTGGCTATGGAACTGGATGTGCCGGTGAACTGGGCGGTGTGAGGGCTGTGCCGACAACCTTTGCGTGGTTCAGTCAAGCGCTGCAAGCTTGTGGAGATCGAACGTCACCGCTTAACCGTTGGCCTTGTTTGGCTCGGGCTTGAGCTTGATGACCACCGAGCCACGCTTGGCAAAGCTGGTGGCCAGTTTGCAGCCGTTTTGGGCAGCAGCCACAGCAGCGCGTGTGCCACGCCCGTGCGTCAGCTTGCGGGTGAGCGCTTTCGCGTCATCACCCGACACAGTGACGGAACCGAGGAGACTGCTTTTAACTGGCATGGCAAAACACGGATTCAGTTGTAGTTCAGGTCGGACTCACCAAAACGGCAGTGCGCGCGGTGCTGCCTTGGGCAGGATGTGATCGAGGTCGCTGGCGGATAGCCCGTAGAGGCGGGCAAACACGCCGGCGAGCACCTGCCGGTAGTCGTTGAGCACGGGCAGGTCGCGCCCTTCGTGCAGGGCGGCGGCACTGAGGGCGGCTTGTTCGCCCAACACCTGGCCGCCTTGCACCGCGCCACCCAGCAGCCACAGGGCGTTGCCGTGGCCGTGGTCGGTGCCGCCGCTGCCGTTTTCGCGGAAGGTGCGGCCAAATTCGGACAGGACCACCACCACGGTGTGGCGCCATTCGCGGCCCAGGGCGTGTGCCATGGACTGCAGGCCGGCGCTCAGGCCTTCGAGCCGGTTGGCGAGTTGGCCGCGGTCGTTGCCTTGGTCCACATGGGTGTCCCAGCCGCCCACGTCAACAAAGGCCACGCGCAGCCGGGGGTCGCCGGCCATGAGGGCGCCGATGCGCCCGGCCTCCAGCGCAAAGCCGGTGGCGCTGATGGCTTGGCGTGCGCTGGCGTCCATTTCCATGGCCACGCTCTGGCTCATGGCGCGGCGCAGGGTCTGGCCGCTGTTGAACAGGGGTTCCAGCGCGTGGCCGGCGTACATGGCGGCCACTTGGGCGGCGAAGTCGCCTTCGCGCGCGGGTGTGGGGTTGCGCTGCCAGGGCATGTTGGGAACGGGCACGGCGCCACTGAGCACGACCGGCAGGCGCTGGGTGAAGCTGGCGGCCTGGCCGCCCAGGCGCTGCACCAGCCGGTTCAGAAAGCCGCTGTCGAGCGAGGGGCTGGGGTCGTCGGCGGGCAGGCCGGCTTCCATCCAGTCTTGCGCCTGAAAGTGGCTGCGCGACACAAAGCCGGTGCCACAAAAGGGCACAAAGGCCACTTGGCGGTCGGCCAGCAGGCCGGGCATGCCGAGCTGCAGCGCCGGGGCCACGGCCCAGCGGCCGTCGATGGGCAGGGCGCGCAGGGGACCACCGTCGGACGCGTCGGGCGCAGCGATGGCGGTGCGGGGGCGCGATTCGTAATAAAACGGTTCGCTGTAGGGCACCAGGGCGCTGAGGCCGTCGTAAGCGCCGCGCAGCAGCACGACCACCAGCCGGGTGTCGCCCGCGCCGGGGGCGGCCCACAGGCGGCTGTGCCAGGGCAGGGTGGCGGCGCTGGCCAGCGCGCCCAAGGCGTGGCGGCGGTTGAGGTGTGGTGTGTGCGGGGCCATGGCTCAGGCAAACATGAAGTCGGGGCTGCACAGCCACAGGGCCCAGGCTTGCGCCGGGCTGGCGCTGGCCTGCACCACTTGGCGGGTGGCGGCGCGGGTGTGGGTGGGCAGGCTGGGGGGCTCGGGGCGCCAGGGGCGCTGGCCACTGAGGTTGGGCATCCAGCGGGTGACGTCTTGGGCCCAGTCCATGCGCTGCTGCAGTTGGCCGGCGTTGGCCCAGGCGCTGCCCGACACCGGGTAGCCGTCGGGGGTGGCGCGGTCGAGCAGGGGCTGGCCCAGCTGGTTGAGCCAGCGCACGGCGGCGTCCATGCGCAGCGGCGCGCTGCCGGGGGCGAGCGCCTGCCAGCCGCTGCACACATAGCGCAGGGGCTCTTTGAAGGGGCGGGCTTGGGGGTGTTGTTCGCGCAGGGCGGCGGCGGTGCGCCACAGCTCGGCCAGGTCGCCACCGCTGCGTTCAAAGCTGTGCACCAGCGTTTGCACGGCGGCGGCGGGTGCGGCGTCGCCCAGCCACCAGAGCGCGAGTTTGGTGCACAGGTGGCGCGCGGTGGCGGGGTGGGCTGCCAGCGCGTCGATCAGGCTGTGCAGCTCTTGGCCGTCGTTGCTCTGGTAGCTGCGGCCGAGCACGGTTTTGCTGGCCATGTCGTGCTGGCGTTTGCGCAGCACGGTGCTGGCGCCGCTGTCGCTCATGTCCACGCCCCAGCCGCTGAGCACGCGGGCGGTGGCTTGCACATCGGCCTGGGTGTAGCCGCCGCCCACGCCCAGGGTGTGCAGCTCCAGCAGCTCGCGGGCCAGGTTTTCGTTGCCCCGGTTGGCGTTGTTGCGCACGTTGTCCAGGTACATGAGCATGGCCGGGTGCAGGGTGACCGCGCGCAGCAGGTCGACAAAGCGGCCTTGCGCATGGGCGGCCACGGTGTCGAACACATAGTGGCCGATCACGCCGTCAATTTGGGCCTTGCTGCTGAGCACATTGAAGTGGTTGAACCAGAACCAGCTGGACCAGCTCGGGTCGGTCCAGGGCTGGCGCATCAGGCCGTCGAGCCACTGGGTGGCGGTGGCTTGGCGCAGGGTGCGGCCGATTTGGCGCAGGGTGTTTTGCTCTTGCCGGCGTTCGGCGTCGTCGGTGCGTTGGCGGGCCAGCGCCCATTGGGCCCAAAAGTCCTGCGGTGTCATGCCGCCATCATGCCACCAGCACCCGCAGGCGGCGAGAGCCGGCCAATATGTCACGCGGCTTCAGGCCATAGACCTGGCGGATGCTGTGGCTGAAGTGGGTGGAGTCGGGGTAGCCGGTGTCCAGCGCCACGCTGGTGAGGGTGCTGTTGCCGTTGGCGTAGCTCAGCAGGCAGCGCGCGCGTTTCCAGGTGCGCAGCTTGCGGTAGGGCACACCCACCTCGGCTTTGAACAGGTGCAAAAAGCGCGAGAACGACAGGCAGGCCAGGGCGGCGGCGTCGTCGGCGCTCCAGCGTTCGTGCGGCTGGGCGCGCAGGCCTTGCAGCACGCGGGCGATGCGCGGGTCGTGCGCAGGGGTGGGCAGGCATTCGCCCCAGAGCCATTGGTCGAGCGCGGCGGCGGGCAGCTGCAGGCAGGGCTCGCGCAGCAGGTGTTCGTGCAGGGTGTGCAGGCGGCGCAGCAGGGTGGGGTGGTCGGGGTGGTCGGTGAACGCGGTGTGGCTGGACTGCGCCTGCAGCGCGGCGGGCCAGCCGTGGGCGGCCACGGTGTCGGGCTCGATGCCCAGCACGCCGATGTGCCGGCCGTCGCAGGCCACTTGGTGCGGGGCATAGGCGGGCACCACCGCCAGCGATGTGGTCACCCACGGTCCGTCGCCCAAGCGCAGGCGCACGGGCGCGTCAAACGCGGCGTAGACCGTGACGCTGCCGAGTTGGCGCACGGCGGGTGTGCCCAGCAGGCCGACATAAAACACCCGCTCGGGGCAGATGGTCATGAGGCGCTCGTCGGCGCTGCAGGGGCGGGCGGGCAGGGGTGTGGTCATGGGGTGGTCAAGAACAGCTCAAGGGCGGTGCGGGTGAGGTCGTCGAGCGTGGCGCGTTGGCGGCTGGTGCCACGGCCCGGGGGCTGGTACCACTGCACGCTCCAGTTGAGCGCGCCAAAAATCATGAGCCGCACCAGGCGGGGGTCGCCGCGCAGGCAGCCGGCCTGGTGCAGGGCGTCGAGCACGTGTTGCCAGACCGATTCGTAGTCGTCTTTGAGCGCCTGCACGGCGGCGCGTTGGTCGGGCTGCAGCAGGCGCCATTCGTAGAGCATGACCGGGATGAAGTCGCTCTGTGGGCCCAAGAGCACGTCAAAGTGGCTGCGCACCAGCGCGGCAAAACGGGCGCGCGCCGATGCGCCGGCGGGCAGCGCGGCCAGGGCCTGGGCTTGGTGCTGCAGCGCGCTGCGCATGCCTTCGGTCATGACGGCGCCAAGCAGGGCCTGTTTGCTGTCGAAGTGATAGAAGGGCGAGCCCGAGCGCATGCCCACCGCTTGCGCGATGTCGCGGGTGCTGGTGCCGGCAAAGCCGTGTTGGCGAAACAGCAGGGCGGCGGCGCCGAGCAGGGCCTGGCGGCGGTTGCCGTCGTCGCGTTCTTCGGCGGTTTTTCGCGGGCGCCCGCGCGGGCGGGGGGCGTCGGCGGGTGGGGTGTCGGCGGATGGGTCGGGTGGTGTGCGGGGCATGCGGTATTTTTATCAAGCAATTGCTTGGTAAAAATATAACCTACCCGGATGGGGGATGTGCGGCGCGGGTCGTTCGCCCACAATGGCTGCCGTCGCACACTTTCAGGAGGAATCCCCATGGCCACCGCCCGCAGCTGGCGCATTGCGTCGTTCAATTTGTTCAACCTCAACGAGCCCGGCTTGCCGATGTACCGCAACCGCGAGGGCTGGAGCGAGGCGGCCTATCAGGCCAAGCTGGACTGGGGCGCGCAGCTGCTGCAGCGCCTGCAGGCCGATGTGGTGGGGGTGCAAGAGCTGTGGCACCGCCGTTCGCTGGAGCGCATGGTGGAGCGCGCCGGGCTGCAGGCTGACTACGACGTGGTGGCGCCCGACAACGCCACCGGTCAGCGCATTGTGTGCGCGGCGCTGGTGCGCAAGGGCTGGCTGCGCGGCCAGCCCGACTGGGTGGCCCAATTTCCGCAGGCCATGCGCCTGTCGTCGGGCGGCGACGACGCGCAGACGCCCGATATTGCGGTGGCGATTGACGGTTTTTCACGGCCTGTGCTGCAGTTCAGCGTCAAGCCCCACCCCAAGGCGCCGGCGGTGCGGGTGTATGTGTGCCATTTCAAATCGAAGGCGCCGACCCAGGTGGGCAGCGAGGGATGGTTCAAAAGCCAGCGTGAGGTGTACGCGCCGCACGCGGGGGCGCTGGGGGCGGCGCTGTCCACCATCCGCCGCACCGCCGAGGCCACCGCGCTGCGCTGGATGGTGACCGAGGCCACCAAGGGCACCACCGAACCGGTGGTGGTGCTGGGCGACATCAACGACGGCCAGCACAGCAACACCGCCAACATCTTGACCGAGCAGCCGACCTATCTGACCGGTGGGCGCCTGGGCGGGCGCGACACCGCGCTCTACACCGCCCAGACGCTGCAGCAGTACCGCGACACGCGCGACGTGTACTACACCCATGTGTACCAGGGCATTCGCGAGTCGCTCGATCACATCTTGCTGAGCGAGGCGTTTTACGACCACAGCAAAACCCGGGTGTGGCTGTTCGATGGTCTGCAGATCGTCAACGACCACCTTGACATGGGCGAGCCCAAGTTGGATGGCAGCACCGACCACGGCGTCATTTGCGCGACGCTGCGCTACCAGCCCATGCCCCCACCCAGGCCGGCATAAGGCGAGCCGCCTCGTACAATCCAAGCCCGCCGGTGACCTGTTTTGTTGCTGGGCGTTTTTGGAGTTCATCATGCACAAGCCGAACCCGGCCTTGGGACAACTTTCCCTGTGGCCGACCGGGCTGATCGTCACGATTGGCCTGTATGCGCTGGCGATTTTGCTGGCCAACCTCACCCTCAACCACTTCATTGAGCTGCCGGTGTTTGGCCTGCTGAGTGTGGGCACGCTGTTTTTTGCGGCGGTGTTCACCTTGCGGGACCGCATCCACCGCGCCGGCGGGCTCAACGCGGTGTTTGTGGCGATTGCGCTGGCGCTCACGGTCAACATGGCGGCGGCCATTTGGCTGGACACGCCGATGCGTTTTATTGGCGCGTCGTTCTTGGCCATTTTGGTCAGTGAGCTGGCCGACACGGCGGTGTATCAGCGCCTGATTCGCCGCAGCTGGTGGACACGCGTGCTGGCGAGCAACGCCGTGAGTGTGCCGCTGGATTCCATCATCTTTACGCTGCTGGCCTTTTACGGCGACATGAGCACCCGCGAGATGACCGAGATTGTGTTTGCCGACGTGGTGGTCAAGTTTGCCATTGCGGCGTTGTTCGCCATTCGGGTCTGGCGCATGCCACCGCCCGCCCCAGCATGAGCGCCGCGCCCACGCTTGACGCGCTGCGCGCGCGCCTCAAGACCATCGCCAACCCGCACCCCGGGTTGGTCACCGAGGTGGAACATGTGCTGCACCTACCCGAGCTGTGCCCGGCCACGCGCAACCCCAAGCGCGGCAGCACGCTCACGCTGCGCTACAGCGCCGGCGAGCACTTTCTGGAGCTGTTCAGCTTGGACGCCTACATGGCCGGTTTTGTGGGCCACACCGTGGTGCGCGACATGGAGCTGCTGGTGCAAACCGTGGCCGTGCACGCGGCGGACGCGGCCGGGGTGGCGGTGACCGCGTGCGCCGATCTGCGCTACCGTCGCCTGCGGCAAGACCAACGCATTGTGGTGACCGCCTGCCCGGGCGGGTAACACGCCCACGGCGGCCAAGATTTCAGCCAGCTTTCAGCCAAATTACAGGTTTACTCTGTAGCGCCTAGGCACAGGCCCGGTCGATGATCGGACCATGAAACTGTTGGTGGTGGAAGACGACCTGGACCTGGGTGATGCGGTGGCCCGCATGCTGCAGACCCGGGGCTTTGAGGTGACCCGGTGCGCGCACGGCCTGGAGGCCATTGCCATGGTGCGCCGGGGCAGCTTCGACGCCATCCTGCTCGACCTGAATTTGCCCGACAAAGAGGGGCTGGAAGTGCTGCGCACGCTGCGCGACGGCGGCTGTCGCACCCCAGTGCTGGTGATGACGGCGCGCACCGCTGTGCACGACCGTGTGCTGGGTCTCAACGAGGGCGCGGACGATTACCTGATCAAGCCCTTTGACATTGAAGAGTTGGCCGCGCGGCTCAAGGCGCTGGTGCGCCGCGCCTATGGTGCGGCCGACATGGCGTGTGCGTCGTTGCGGGTAGACGGCACCAGCGGCGCGGTGTTTCGTGGCCACACGCCGCTGGAGGTGTCGGCGCGTGAGCTGGCCTTGCTCAAGACCTTGCTGGCCCGTCCGGGCCAAGCCATGGCCAAAGAGGAGCTGCACCGCGCGGTGTTTGGCGACGAGGTGAGCGGACAAGACGCGGTGGAGGTGCTGGTGCACCGCCTGCGCAAACGCATCCAGGGCTCGGGCGCGCAGCTGGTCACGCTGCGTGGCGTGGGCTATCTCATCATTGACGAATCGCTGGGTGCCGCCGCATGAGCCTGCGCACAGGGCTGCGGGGCGTCAACCCGAGCACCACCGAAGCCGCTGGGCACCGGCCGTGGTCGCTGCGCTGGCGTGTGTTGGCGTGGGCGCTGGGTTTGGCCTTGTTGGGCGAGTGGCTGCTGTGGCAGTGGCCCATGCACCAGCCACTGGCGGCCTTGGGCTTGCGGCTGGCGGTGGTCTTGGGGGTGGCTCTGGTGTTATGGCGCGCGGTGCAAGCGCCGCTGAACGCGCTGTGCAGCGCCATCGACAGCGGGCAGCAGACCCCGACCGCCACGCCGGTGGCATTGCCGCAAGAGCTGGTGCCGGTGCAGCAGGCGGTGCAGGGCGCTTTGCGCGAACAGCGTGAGGCCATTGAGCGCCAGCGGGTGTTTTTGGCTGACGCCTCGCACCAGCTGCGCACCCCGTTTGCGGTGCTGCGCGCGCAGCTGCAGGGCATGCAGTCGGGCGAGCTGGTGGTGGCCGATACCCTGCCCAAGATGCTGGCCACGGTAGACCGTTCCAGTCTGTTGGTGCGGCAAATCTTGTCCATGGCCAAGGTGGAGCAGCTGGTGGCGCAGGCCGAGTGGCAGCCGGTGCAGCTGGAAGATGTGGCGCGCGAGGTGTGCCTGGAGTGCGGTCCGTTGATCGCCCGCAAGGGGCTGGATTTTTCGTTTGAATCGGTGCCGGTGCGCTTGCACACCGACGCCTGGATGTTGGGTGAGCTGCTGCGCAACCTGATGTCCAACGCGATCCACCACGCGCCGCGCGGCTCGGCCATTGGGCTGGTGGTGCGGGTGCTGCCAGGGCAGGCCGAAATCATTGTGTGGGACAACGGCGGCGGCATCGACGAGTCGGTGCGCGACCGGCTGTTTGAGCCGTTTCAGTCGGCCAGAGGTGCCAGTGGCGTGGGACTGGGTTTGTCGATTAGCCGCCAAATCGCGCAGTCGATGCAGGCGCAGGTGAATCTGTACAACCGGGTGCAGGACGACCGGGTGGTGGGCGTGGACGCGGTGGTGCGCTGGCCGCTGAGCGGCGAGGGTGTGTCATGAGCGGCACGGTGCGGCTCGAAGCGGTGGACAAGCGCTACCCGGTGGGTGGCTTTGCGCTGCAGGGGCTGGACCTGGACTTTCCAGCGCGCCAGTTGACCACGGTGCTGGGGCCTTCGGGCTGCGGCAAATCGACCGTTCTGCGCTTGGTGGCGGGGCTGGAGCGGCCCAGCGCTGGGCGGGTCTGGATTGGTGGCGAGGACGTGACCGCGCGCGGGCCGCACGAGCGCCCGATCAGCCTGGTGTTTCAGAGCTACGCGCTGTTTCCGCACCTGGACGTGCGGGCCAATGTGGCCTATGGCTTGACCGCGCTGCCCGAGGCCGAGCGAGACCAGCGGGTGCACGAGGCGCTGGCCATGCTGAATTTGCAGGCTTTTGCCCAGGCCAACACGGCGGCGCTCTCGGGTGGGCAGCAGCAGCGGGTGGCGCTGGCGCGGGCGCTGGCCTTGCGCCCGCAGGTGCTGCTGCTCGACGAGCCGCTGTCGAACCTGGACGTGGCGCTGCGCCGCCAGATTCGCGAGGACATTCGTCGGCTGCAGCAGACGCTGGGCCTGACCGTGATTTA
>CAMBOY010000107.1 GCA_945869245.1 Hydrogenophaga intermedia | reverse complement strand
CTCGGTGTAGGCGGTGTTGCGGCTGCTGCTGTCGGGCGCGCGCACGCCGCCATGAAAACGTTCCAGCACGCCGGCGTCGGTCAGGCGCTGCACGTCGCGGCGCACGGTTTGCAGCGTGGTCTGAAAGCGCTCGGCCAGTTGCTCGGTTTTGAGGCTGCCGCTGTCGCGCACAGCCTGCAGCATGGCCAGTTGCCGGGGGTTGAGTGCCATCGTCATGCCTGGGTTTGTAGCCGGTCTGCCCGGCTGGTGTATCAGTGATTGCGAGCATAAGCGAAGCGGCGTGTTTTGCGATATAAACGCAGAAACGAAAATAAACGAAACAAAATAAAACGTTTTATTTGATTGTTAATGATTCGATCTGAACTGTCTGATTGGGCGCGATGTGGCACCGAGGCGCCGCTGGACGTGCTGGTGATTGGTGGCGGCGCCACCGGATTGGGGGTGGCCGTGCAGGCCGCGCTCGAAGGCCGGCGGGTGGCTCTGGTGGAGGCGCGCGACTTCGCCTGTGGCACCTCGTCGCGGTCCACCAAGCTGCTGCACGGTGGCGTGCGGTACCTGGCACAGGGGCGGGTGTCGCTGGTGCGCGAGGCCTTGCGCGAACGCGCTGTGGTGCTGGGCCTGGCGCCCCATTTGGCTCAGGCTTTGCCTTTTGTGGTGGCCGAAACAAGCCGTCTGTCTTGGGCCATCACCTGGGTCGGTCTCAAGATGTACCAATGGCTGGCGGGGCGCCTGAGCCTGGGCGCTACCGAGTCGCTGGGTGGCGCGGCGTTGCGCCGGCTGTTGCCCCACATGCCTGGCGCGGTGGCGGGTGTGCGCTACTGGGACGGCCAGTTCGACGACGCGCGCCTGGCCCTGGCCTTGGCCCGCACCGCCGAGGCCGCCGGCGCGCAGCTGCGCAACCACACCCGGGTGGTGGGCTTGAGCCCGGCGCCCGACGGTTGGCGCGTGAGCCTGCGCGACGCCATTAGTGATGAACACACCCAAGTCAGCGCCCGCACCGTGGTCAATGCCGCTGGCGTGTGGGTCGACGCCTTGCGGCAACAGGCGCTGGGGCGCCAGCGGCCCAGCGGTCAGCCGGTGCGCCCGCTGGTGCAAGCCAGCCAGGGCGTGCACCTGGTGGTGCCGCGCCGGCTGCTGCCGCTGACCGAAGCCGTGCTGGTGCCGCGCACCACCGACGGGCGGGTGCTGTTTGCCGTGCCCTGGCTGGGTGCCACCGTGATCGGCACCACCGACACGCCGCGCAGCGACGCGCCGCTGGAGCCCCGGCCCATGGCCGAAGAGCTGGACTTTTTGTTTGGCGAAACCCGCCGATCGCTGGGCGTGGCCTTGGAGCCAGCCGACGTCGCCAGCGTGTGGGTCGGGCTGCGCCCGCTGGTCGGGGCGGTGGGCGAGGGCGGCGGCACCGCTGCGATCTCGCGCGAGCACCTGATCGCGCGCGAGGCCCCTAGTTTTGTCACGGTCACTGGCGGCAAGTGGACCACCTACCGCGCCATGGCCGACGACGTGATGGCTGCGCTGGTGGCCGCGGGAGACCTGCCCGCTGCTGCCCAAGCCGCCCACACCCACACGCACCGCCTGTGGGGCGCGCCCAATGCGTCCCACCCGCCCACCTCGTTGCGAGACGCTCCCGGGCCGCACCTGCTGGGCAGCCAAGCCGCTGTGGCCGCCGCCTTGCCCGGCCACGACCGCGCGCTGGGCCTGGGATTGACCGAGGCCATCGTCAGGTATGCCGCCCGCCACGAGTGGGCGGTGACGGTCGAGGATATGCTCGCCCGCCGGTGGCGTGCCCTGTTTGTGGATGCCCGCGCCGCGCAGGCCATGGCGCCTCGGGTGGCCGAGATCCTGCGCGAGGAAACCGGCATCGACCCACAGTTGCCCGCATTTGTGGCCCTGTGCCAGCAATACCAACTGGACGCATCGGCGTCCACATCCCACGCTGAATCATCCCCTTTCTCGGAGACACCGAAGTGAGCCAAACCACCCCCCAAGCCGTGCGCTACGGCATCATCGGCTGCGGCATGATGGGTCAAGAGCACCTGCGCAACATCGCGCTGCTGCCCGGCGCCAGCGTCACCCGCATTTTTGAACCCGACGACGCCATGGCCGCCGGCAGTTTGGCCCTGGCGCCCGGTGCGCAGCGCGCCAACAGCCTGGCCGAGGTGGTCACTGCGCTCGATGTGGATTGCCTCTTGGTGGCCAGCCCCAACTTTCGCCACGCCGAGCAGCTGCGCGAGATCGCTGCGCTGCGCCCCTTGCCGGTGCTGCTGGAAAAACCCGCCTGCACCAGCTTGGCCGATGTGCGCGATCTGGCCGAGTTGGGCCAGACCTACCCGGCGCCGATTTGGGTGGCCATGGAATACCGCTACATGCCGCCCGTCACCCGCCTGACCGACGAGGTGCACAGCGCCCAGAACACCGGGCCGGTGACCATGCTCAGCATCCGCGAACACCGCTTCCCCTTCTTGGTGAAAGTGGGCGACTGGAACCGCTTTAACCGCTACACCGGCGGCACGCTGGTGGAAAAGTGCTGCCACTTCTTTGACCTGATGCGCCACATGACCCGCAGCGAGCCGGTGCGGGTGTACGCATCGGCCGGCGTCGACCACAACCACCGCGACGAGCGCTACCCCGATGGCACGCCAGATATTTTGGACAACGCCTATGTGGTGGTGGACTTTGCCAGCGGCCAGCGCGCCATGCTGGAGTTGTGCATGTTTGCCGAGGGCGCGCGCTACCAAGAAGAAATTTCGGTGGTGGGACCGGTGGGCAAAGCCGAGTGTTTTGTGCCTGGGCCCGGCCGCTTTTGGCCGACCCACTTGGGCGAGGCCCCGGTGCCCAAGGTCGTCATCAGTCCGCGCCACCCCAAAGGCCCGCGCGACCTCGACGTGCCGGTCGACCCCGTGGCCTTGGCCGCTGGCGACCACAACGGCTCCACGCTGTACCAGCACCAGCGTTTCAACGCTTTGGTGCGCGGACAGGGCCGGGTAGAGGTGGGCTTGGGCGACGGCTTGGCGGCGGTGCTCATGGGCTTGGCGGCCCAGGAATCGGCCCGCACCGGTCAGGCCATCAGTCTGCGTGAGGGCGATTTTTCCCTGCAGGGGCTGCCACCTAGGCATTAACCCCAAGACGCGGCTGCGGCAAATTCCTCTATTATTCCTACACACTTTTTCTGATCCTTGTCCTTGATCCAGATCAGCACTTCTTTGACCCACCCATGGCATCCGTCCAACTCCACAACGTTCAGAAAAGCTACGACGGCAAAACCACCGTCATCCACGGCATCGATCTGGAGATCCAGCACGGCGAGTTTGTGGTGTTTGTGGGGCCGTCGGGCTGCGGCAAGTCCACCTTGCTGCGCATGATTGCGGGCCTGGAAGGCATCAGCGGTGGCGATGTGATGATTGACGGCAAGCGCGTCAACGACGAGCCGCCGCGCAACCGCGACATCGCCATGGTGTTCCAAGACTACGCGCTGTATCCGCACAAAAGCCTGTACGACAACATGGCGTTTGGCCTGCGCCTGCGCAAAACGCCCGAAGACGAAATCAAGCGCCGCGTCATGGACGCCGCGCGCCTGCTGCGCATCGACCACATGCTCGAGCGCAAGCCCGCCGCCTTGTCGGGCGGGCAGCGCCAACGGGTGGCCATTGGCCGCGCCATCGTGCGCCAGCCCAAGGTGTTTTTGTTCGACGAGCCCTTGTCCAACCTGGACGCGCAGCTGCGCAACGAAATGCGCAGCGAAATCAAAAAGCTGCACCAGCGCCTGGGCGCCACCATCATTTATGTGACCCACGATCAGGTCGAAGCCATGACGCTGGCCGACCGCATTGCCGTGCTCAGCGCCGGCCACAAGATGCAGTACGCCACGCCCGACGAAATCTACAACCGCCCGGCGGCCCATTTTGTGGCCGGCTTTACCGGTAGCCCGCCGATGAATCTGGTGAGTTGCAGTGTGAGCGCTGGCGCTGCCGATCTCGGTGGTGTGCGCGTGGCTCTGCCGCAGGCACTGGCCGAGCGCGCCGCGCAGGCCCAGCAACACGTGTTTGGCATTCGCCCGGAAAACGTGGCCTTGAGCCCACGCGCGGCCGTGGGCGAAGTGGCGCTACCCGCCACTGTGGTCATCAGCGAGCCGCTGGGGGCCGAGACCCTGGTCACCTTCCAGGTCGGACAGTCCGAACTGGTGGCGCGTTGTGCGGCGAGCTTTAAGGTGGCGCCTGGCACTGCGCAGACGCTTTATCTCGACCCAGCCGCCATGCATGTGTTTGACAAAGATTCTGGCCGGGCGCTCTGAGGGCGCTGGCTGCGATGTGTTTGTGTGTGTTTTAACCCCCTGACAGGAGACAAGCATGAAGAAGAGACAAGCCCTGAAACTGGCCACACTGGCCTTGGCCGGCACCTTGTTGGCTGGCGCCAGCTGGGCGCAGCAAACCACGCTGCGTGTGTTTGTGGGCCCCAACCAACGCCCCGATCTGCAAGCCAAACTGTTTGAGCAGTACAGCAAAGCCAACCCCGGCGTGAAGGTCGAGATTGAGACCGGTGGTGCCACCTCCGAGTTGCAGCGCCAGTACCTGAGCACGGTGCTCAACGCCAAAGACTCCGCGATTGACCTGTTCCTGATCGACATCGTCAACCCGGCGCAATACGCCGGTAAAGGGTGGATTGAGCCACTGGACAAGTATGTGGGCGGCCCGGCCTTCCTGCGCAACGACTATCTGCCGGTGTACCAACAGGCCAATGTGGTGGACGGCAAGGTGGTGGCACTGCCGAGCCAGGGCGACTCCATGTTCATGTATTACCGCAAAGACCTGCTGGCCAAACACGGCGTGGCTGAGCCCAAGACCTGGGACGAGCTCGCCACTGCAGCCAAGAAGATCATGGCCGCTGAAAACAACCCCAATTTGCAGGGTTTGTCGTTCCAAGGGGCTCCAATTGAAGGCGCGGTCTGCACCTTCTTGCTGCCCTACTGGGGCCAGGGCAAACAATTCAACGACGCCAATGGCCGCCTCACGCTGGACAAGACCGCTGCGGTCAACGGCCTGAAGATGTGGCTCAAGATGATGGACGAGGGTGTGTCCAAAAAGAACATCGCCGAAGTCACCACGCCAGTGACGGTCAACGAGTTCAAGGCCGGCAATGTGGTGTTTGCCATCAACTGGGGCTTTGCCTTCGACCGCTTCAAAGACGACGCCGACTCCAAGGTCAAGGGCAATGTGGGTGTGATGCCGCTGCCAGCCATGGCCGGTGGTCGGTCGGCCACCTGCATGGGCGGCTGGCAGTGGTCCATGAACGCCTTCAGCAAGAACAAGGACGCTGCGGGCAATCTGATCAAGTTCTTGTCGTCCAAAGACGCCAGCGCCTTCATTGCCCGCGAAGGCTCTATCTTGCCGGTGTTCCAGAGCCTGTACCGCGACCCTGAGGTCAACAAGGCGGTGCCGTGGTTCCAGTCGGCCCTGCCGGTGGTGTTGGGTGCCCAGAGCCGCCCCATGGTGGAAGACTACGGCCAAGTGTCCGACATCATTCGCACCACCACCAGCGCGGTGTTGGCGCGCACCAAAACGCCTGAAGCCGGGGTCGATGAAATCGCCGCCCGCGTTGGTCGCCTGATGCGCTGATCGGTCGTTTTACTCCGCCCACAGCCCTGGGCGGGTCACACCGCCCAGGGCTTTTTTTGGTTGTTGCCCATGCTCTCCAGACTCAAGGACCCGAGCGAAAAAACCCTGGCCGTCATGCTGTTGGCGCCCGCGTTTTTGTTGCTCTTGATGATTGTGGTCTACCCGATCGGCAAGCTCATCTACAACAGCCTGTTCGACATCGACAAAACCGGTGCCTACATCGGCTTTGTCAACTATGTGGATGTGTGGCAAGACCCGTTGTTTTGGAACGCCACCAAAAACACCCTGCTCATCACCCTGATCACCGTGCCTGGCGCCTTGGTGGTGGGCTTGGGCTTGGCCATGCTGGCCAATCTGCCGTTCAAACGCAAATGGCCGGTGCGCCTGTCGCTGCTGCTGCCGTGGGCGCTGCCGCTGTCCTTTGCTGGTTTGATCTTTGCGTGGTTCTTCAACACCGACTACGGCGTGGTCAACGACGTGCTGTTGCGGCTGGGCATCATCGACGAGTCCACCAGCTGGCTGCTCAAGCCCAACTGGGCCTTTGCCGCCATTTGCTTGACCATCATCTGGAAAACTTCGTCGTTTATGGCCCTGATTCTGCTGGCTGGTTTGCAGATGATTCCGCGTTCGCTGTACGAAGCCGCTGAAGTGGACGGCGCCAACAAGTGGCAGCAGTTCTGGCAAATCACCATCCCGATGCTGATGCCCAGCATCATCGTGGCGCTGATCTTTCGCACCATCACCGCGCTGCAGACCTTTGACATTCCCTACACCATGACCCGTGGTGGCCCCGGTGAAGCCACCGAGACGCTGGCCATGTTGATCCACAAATACACCATCGACTATTCCGATATCGCCTACGGCTCCACGCTGGCGGTGTTTATGTTTGTCATCTCGCTGGCTGTGACCGGCTTTTATCTGCACCACATCGGGAAAAACGCGTCATGAGCAGCCCACAAGTCGGATTCTGGACATCGCCCATGCTGCGCTGGGCCGCTGCGGGCATTGTGGTCATCAACGGCTTTTTTCCGGCCGTGTGGATTTTGTTCACCTCGCTCAAAACCGAGACCGAGCTGGTGCAAAAGCCCATCACCTGGTGGCCGGCTGCGCCCACGATGGAGAACTACATCCGCGCCTTTGCCGACCAGCCGCTGCTGCATTACCTGAAGAACAGTTTCATCGTCGCCACCGGTGCCACGGTGCTGTCGCTGCTGGTGGCGGCCTTTGCGGCCTATGCGATCGCGCGGCTGAACTTAAAGCGCCGCCAACTCATCCTGACCTGCATCGTGGCGTCCAGCATGTTCCCACTGGTCACCTTGCTGGTGCCGATTTTCGAGACCATGCGCGCCCTGGGCTGGCTCAACACCTACGCCGCGCTGATCTTGCCCTATGTGGTGCTGAACCTGCCGGTGTGCACGCTGGTGCTGGTGAGCTTCTTCCAAAGCATCCCGCGTGACTTGGAAAACGCCGCCATGATCGACGGCTGCACGCGCCTGGGCGCCCTGTGGCGGGTGGTGGTGCCGCTGGCCGCGCCCGGCGTGTTCACCGCCGGCATCCTGGCTTTTGTGAATGCCTGGGACGAATTCCTGCTGGCCCTGTCGCTCAACTCCAGCCCGGCGGTGCGCACCGTGCCCGTTGGCATCACCCTGTACCAGGGCGAATTCACCTTCCCCTGGCCCATCATCTCAGCCGCCCTCATTGTCGCCATCGTGCCCATTGCGGTGCTGATAGCGGTGTTTCAAGAGCGGGTGGTGGGGGGCCTCACCCAGGGTGGTCTCAAGGGCTGAGTGTGTGCGCCGCGCGGCGGCCACTGGTGTGTTGGCCCCTGAGTCATCAACCAGTCGGTGGAGGACGGCTTGGCATCCCGCGATGTGTTGTCAATAAGTGTGAAATTGTTGTACATTTTCGCCACTTATTGGTTAAAAAGTACACATTCATGGAGCGCGCCAAAGTCGTTGAACGCATCCGCAAGTGCATGGCGCTGGCGCGGTCGAGCAACGAGCACGAAGCGGCCGTGGCCATGCGCCAAGCGCGCAGCCTGATGGCGCAGTACCGCATTTTTCCCAACGAACTGTATGCCTCCGTGTGCGAACCGGTGGCGCCTACACAGCCAACCATGGATCACCGCCAGAGGGTCTGGGAAAGCTCTTTCGTCGGTTTGTCCGAACACGTAGATTTGCGCTGTTGAGGACGAAAAAAAACCACCGCAAGCGGTGGTTTTTGCAAGGGGTAGACCCGATTACAGAATGAGCCAGTCCGGTCGAGCGATCAAGGCGTTCGGGTCGCTCAGGTTCTGGGTCGGTGCCGCCACATTCAAGAGCGTCACGATCTGTTCGGCCGAATTGGCCAGGGCCGCTCCGGTGCCAGTGAGGCCGCCTGTTGTGTTGATGAACATGCGCGTGCTCTCCAGTGTGCCGTTGCTGTCCAAGTCCACCCCTTCGAAGCGGATCTGGTTGTGGGCGGCCGAGCCGCTGAAGAGGTCGTCGAGGCGCAACTTGTCGTTGCCGATGTTGAAGTCAAAGATCGTCGCTTGATCGGCTGCCCCCACGACACCCAAACCTGTTTTGAGGAAAAACACGGTGTCAAAGTCGCTGCCACCGCCGAGCGTGATCTGCTCGTGAACACCATTGCGGTTGATGAAGAAATTGTTTTCAGGCCCTCCCGACAGAGTGTCCCCCACACCCAGCGTTGAGACGAAGTTCCCAAATGGGAGGCCGCCGGTGTTTTTCCCAATGATTTGACGCGAGACCGACGTGTTACCGGCCTCGTCAATGGCCCGCACTTCCAGGGTGTAAAAACCTTCAGTGAGGGCAGACAGTGCTGTTTGGTTAAGAGTGGCCGTGGTCTGGTTGGTGAGGCCCACCGACCCGAGTCCTTCAAACGAGACTTGAGTGATGGTGTCGGCCGAGACCGCTTTGTTCAGGCCGATGGTGTAGTTGGCCGCTGACTCGCTGCCGTTCAGGACAAAGATGGCTTGTCCGTCCAAAGTCAAATCTGTACTCGACGGGGCGTTCGAACTATTGGGGTCGGTGAATGTAACAACGGGTGCCACTGTGTCGTGCGACACCACCGCTGCGTTGGTGACCGCTGCTGGGTTGCCGGCGGCGTCGGTCAAGGTGGCGAGTTTTGCGCTGCTCAGCCTGAGGTTCAAGCTGCCTGAGTTGGACGGTGTGGGGTCCACCACCACCGTCCACACGGTTTTGGCCGCGTTGGCGGTGGGGGTGCCGCGCACCGTACCACCACCGACGATATCGAGATCGGCGGCCGTCAGTGTGTCCACAGCGGTGTCGAACGTGAGGGTGTAGGTGACGCCGTTGCGGGCCTCTGCAATGTTGAGCGTGTTGTCGTCTTTCGATCCAGGAGTCGACGCCGCGCCATCCAAGGCGTCTGCATTTTGCGTGATCACCACCGTATGGCCACTGGTGTCTTTGGTGCTGTCTTGCGTATCGGGCCTGGAGGTCAAGACGACGCCTTCGACCGTGGTGGAGACCGTGGCACGCGCAGTGAGAGTGCCTTCGGGCAGCGCGCTGAGGTTGGCGGTGGTGGACCAGATGCCACCGGTTTGCACTTGGGCGGTGAAGGTGGCTGGTGTGCCCGACGT
>CAMBOY010000106.1 GCA_945869245.1 Hydrogenophaga intermedia | reverse complement strand
CGTTGATGCGCTGCATCAGCGTCTGGGCCAGTTGGTCGACCCGAGATGCCAGCCAGTCTGGGCGTTCGTCGTCGGGCTCGGCGCGCCAGTCGGGCTGCTGCTCGTCCAGGTAGCGGTGCAGCGTCAGGGGCTCACCAAAGTTCACATAGCCGCGCCCGTAGTTGCGCAGCTTGTGCAGCATGCTCAACACTTGGCCCACACTTTCTTTTTCTTTGGCGCCACCGCTGAGTTCGCGGTGGTAGCTGCGCACCTCCATCACATGCTCGTAGCCAAGATACACCGGCACCACCGTCACCGGTCGATCCAGCCCTTTGCGCAGGGTGCTGACCATCATGGCCAGCAAGCCCGTCATGGGTGGCAGCAATCGCCCGGTGCGCGAGCGCGTGCCTTCGGGGAAAAACTTGATCGGATAGCCTTTGACAAATAGGCGCGCCAGATACTCGCGAAACACGGCGCTGTAGAGCGGATCGCCTTTGAAGCTGCGGCGGATAAAAAACGCGCCGCCGCGCCGCAAAATTGGCCCGGCAGGCCAGAAGTTCAGGTTCACTCCGGCGGCGATGTGCGGCGGCATCAGACCCTGGTGGTAAATCACGTAGGACAGCAGCAGGTAGTCCATGTGGCTGCGGTGGCAGGGCAGGTAGACAATCACATGTCCTTGCTGGGTGAGCCGGCGCACCCGCTCGGCACCCTGCACCGTAATGCCCCGGTACAGCCGGTTCCAGAACCAGGTCAGCACCCGGTCGGCCATGCGCACCAGACGGTACGAAAAGCGCGCCGCCAGCTCGTCGAGCATGGCGCGGGCGCGCGCCTCGACCTTGGCCTCGGGCAGCGCTTTGAGCAAGGCTTCATGGCCAATCTGGGCGCGCACCGCTGGCGACTGCAAGATATCCTCGAACAGCCGGTCGCGGTTGGGCAGACCCGGGCCTTGGGCGGCTTTTTGCTGGCGCCCGAAGTGCTGGCGCGCCACCCGCACCAGTTTGTCGACAAACTGGGGGTCGCGCGCGTGGCGGTCGGCCATGACCCGCAAAGACACCGGTGGCGAGAAGCGGACCCGATTCTCGCGGCCCTTGAACAGCACAGCCAACAGCTTGCGCAGCCCTTTGGGTGGGTCAAGAGACACCGCCGCAGCGCCGTCTTCTTGGCCAGCCGAGCGCCCCCAGAGCAAGGCCACTGCCACCATTTGTACGTCCAGCGCGGGGTCTTTGGCGTGCCAAGCCATCAGCTGATCAAACACCCGGCGCCCAGCCCACGCCTGCGGGTTGTCGGTGCGCGCTACCAGACCCACATGGCTGGGGCAGTGGTCGTTGCCGTGCTGCACGTCGTCCAAGGGACTGGGCAAACCCAAGGTGTCGCAGCAATGGGCCAACACCATGCGGTCGGTCCAACTGTCGGTGTTGGCCACATACACCACCGGGCGCGACAGGTCCAGGCCCAGGTCGCGCACCGGGTCTTCGGGCAGGCTTTGGTGGTTCACCAACCACTTCAGGGGGCGCGCGCACAGCGCAGCAATCCAGCTCATGGCTCGGGTTTCTCCTCAACGATCGCATGGTGTCACCCCGAATCCAGCGAGGCGGGCAGGGCACCGAGCCCTGCGCTACAGTGGCGGGTTTGTACACCATTGCGGCCCATGCGTCTTCCAGACCCCACCGACGAGCACTTTATGCGCCTGGCCTTGGCCCAAGCGCAGCAGGCCCAGCTGGCCGGCGAAGTGCCGGTGGGTGCCGTGGTGGTGAAAGACGGGCGGGTGCTGGCCAGCGGCCGCAACGCCCCCATCGCGCACAAGGACCCCACCGCGCACGCCGAAGTGGTGGCGCTGCGGTCGGCCGCCCAGGTGCTGGGCAATTACCGACTCGACGGCTGCACCTTGGACGTGACCCTGGAGCCCTGCGCCATGTGCAGCGGCGCGATGCTGCACGCGCGGCTGGCGCGGGTGGTGTTTGGCGCCAGCGACCCGAAAGCGGGTATGGCGGGTTCGCGCGCCAATCTGTTTGGCATGCCGGATATCAACCACCACACCGAGGTGGTGGGAGGCGTGCTCGCCGAGGCCTGCGGTGCGCTGCTGAGCCGCTTTTTTCAGGCCCGGCGCAGCAACCCGTGCCCCGTGCCCGAAGCCGGTGTGCGGCCGTCCGAGAGCCAGTTTGAGGGGCTGAGCGATCTGCCCTGGGCGCCACGGTATGTGGCGGACCTGCCCAGCGCCGCAGGGTGGCGCATGCACTGCTTAGACGAAGGTCCGCGCAGCGCGCCGTTGACTTGGGTGTGCCTGCATGGCGACAGCGGCTGGAGCTACGGATTTCGCCACCTCATCCCAGTGTGGCTGCAGGCCGGCCACCGGGTACTTGCCCCCGATTTGCTGGGTTTTGGCAAAAGCGACAAACCCAAAAAAGCCGCCTTCCACCGCTGGCAGATCCACCACACGCTGCTGCTGGAATGGCTCGACCGCAGCGACGCGCAGCGGGTGGTGCTGGTGCTGCCCGGCAGTGCGGCGCCGCTGGGTTGGGGCTTGTTGCCGGCACTGGCTCAGCGTCTGGCCGGCTTGGTGCTCATCAATGCGCCCGATGACCCGCTGTCGCCGGTCTGGTGCGAGGCCACGCAGCGCTGGCAGCGCTGGTGCCAGCGGCATCCGGTGCACACCGCCGCCTCGGTGCTGAGCGCCGGCGGCTCGGTCCTGAACGAGGCCGAGCGCAGGGCTTATTTGGCCCCTTTCCCTGACCGGGGGCACCAAGCGGCGCTGTCCGCGTATGCGCACTGTGTGCCCAGCAGCGGCGCCAGCGAAGGGGCCGAGCAGCTGCAGCGCGGCCTAGCCTTGTGGCGGCGCGACTGGGTTGGGCGCACGCTGGCCTGGCACACCCGACCGCATCCCCACTGGGTGCCCACGGGCGGCGCCACCGCCGCACCGTTTGCTCACGGCGCAGTCACCCACCAATGGCCCGAGGCCGCCCATTTTCTGCCCGACAATGGGGCCACCATGGCCCACCAGGCCTTGGCTTTTTTTCTCCGCTGAACACCGCCTGCAGCAGCACACCCGCCGCTCAACCTCTATGGCCCACATCTACCTATATTCCCCATCTGGCGCGGTGCGCGACAAAGCCGCGTTTCGCCGCGGTGTGCGGCGCCTGATCGCGCTGGGCCACCAAGTCGAAACCGACGAATGTGCCCTGCAACGCCACCAACGTTTTGCGGGCGACGACGCAGTGCGCTTGGCCGCCATTGGCCGTGCCGCGGCCAGCGGCGCCGACGTGGCGCTGATCACCCGGGGTGGTTACGGCATCCACCGCTTGCTGCCCGAACTGCCCTACAAAGCCATTGGCCGATCAATCGACAAGGGCACCGAGTGGGTCGGACTCAGCGACTTCACCACCATGCAGCTCGCCATCTTGGCCAAAACCGGGCACCGCACCTGGGCCGGTCCCGCCGTCGGCGAGGACTTTGGTGTGGAAGGCGAGGCCGACGACATCATGCTGGCCTGCTTTGACGATCTGATTCAGGGTCATGGCGAAGGCACAGGCTGGAGCCTGCCGAGCGCCGACCGCCGCTGGCTGGCCGCGCGCAGCCCCCAACAGCAAAGCGTGCGGGTGCGTGGCGGGGTACTGTGGGGCGGCAATCTCTGCGTGCTCACGTCCTTGCTCGGTACCCCGTACTTCCCCGATGTGCGCGGCGGAGTGTTGTTTCTGGAAGACGTGAACGAGCATCCCTACCGCATTGAGCGCATGTTGATGCAGTTGCTGCTGGCGGGGGTTTTGCAGCGACAAAAGGCCATTTGCCTCGGGCAATTCAACCGCTTCACCCTCGGGCCACACGACCGTGGCTTCAACATGGGGGAAGTCGTCAAACGCATCCGCGAAAAGTGCAAAGTGCCAGTATTGACGGGGCTTCCCTTTGGGCATGTCGCCACCAAGGTCATGCTACCGGTGGGTGAAAAAGTCGATCTCTTGGCCGAAAAAGATAGCGCTTTAATTTACTGGGGATAGTAGTAAAGTGGTAGTTAATCCGGGTGTGTAACTGGAAAAGTCTGGCCATACCGATATGATTTAATGGTATTGAAGAATTTCTGATACTACCCATGGCCGAACTGACGATTGCCTTTGCCGACATCACTGGGAGCGTCTCTGTTTACGAGGCTTTGGGCAACGACCGCGCTGCCAAGGCGATCCGCCGTTTGACCCAGTGGATGGGCTCCATGGCCATGGACCATGGCGGGCAAGTGGTCAAGATGCTCGGCGACGGTGTCTTGTTGTCGTTCTCAGACAATCTGCGCGCCGCCGAATGCATGGCCAGCATCCAAGAACAACACGTCAAACGCCTAGCCCAATGGCCAGAGCAGCTGCGGCTGCAGGTGCAGGTGGGTTTGGCGCGCGGTGAGGTGGTGGTGGTCGACGGCGACTGCTTTGGTGACGCGGTCAATGTGGCGTCGCGGCTGTGCGATCTGGCGGGGCCAGAGCAAATTCTGGCTTCTTCGCGGGTGGTGGACGATGCGGTGCGGCAGTCGATTCGCAGCCGCAATCTGGGCCCCATGAGCATTCGCGGCCGCCTAGAGCCCTGCGAGGTGTACCGGCTTGAGTGGCAACCCGAGGTCATGTCCGAACACATGACCACACCCAGCAACCTCACCGATATGGGCCACATCAGCAAAGACTCGGTGCTGGGCATGATCGAGCTGGGCTCGCCCGAGGGCAGCAAATCGTTCGATCTCACCGATTTGCCCTTGACCGTGGGGCGGGCGCTGAACAACGACTTTGTGGTGAGCGACCCCCGGGTGTCGCGCCAGCACGCCCGCATCGATATCCGCGCGGGCAACTATGTGTACGAAGACACCAGCAGCTACGGCAGTTGGGTCCGCTTTGCCAGCAGCGACAACGTCATCATGCTGCGCCGCCAAGAGTGTTTTTTGCACGGCGCGGTCGAGATTTCGATGGGTGCGCCGTTCTCTGAAAAAGGCAAAGCCGGCATCGTGATCCGGTTTCGCGTGGTGGAGGGCAGCATGGTGCTGGGCGCGGTCGGCTCCGAGGAAACCACCATGCAATCGGGTCTGTTCAAGAACTGAGGCAACTCACTTCAGGCTGCCCGACAAAAACTGCGCCAAGCGCTCGCTTTTGGGACGGCTCAGCACCTCGGCGGGCTGGCCCTGCTCCTCAATCTGGCCCTTGTGCAAAAACACCAGGTGGTTCGACACCTCGCGCGCAAAGCCCATCTCGTGGGTCACCACCACCATGGTGCGGCCTTCTTCGGCCAGCAGCTTCATGACGCGCAACACCTCGCCGACCAGTTCGGGGTCCAACGCGCTGGTGGGTTCGTCAAACAGCATCACCTCGGGCTCTACCGCCAAGGCGCGCGCAATCGCCACGCGTTGCTGTTGACCGCCGCTCATGTGCGCGGGGTAGCGGTCTTCCACGTCCTTTAAGCCCACCCGCTCCAGGTATTTGCGTGCGGTTTGCACCGCTTGGTCTTTGGGCACACCCAACACATGCACCGGCGCCTCAATGATGTTGTGCAGCACCGTCATGTGCGCCCACAAATTGAAATGCTGAAACACCATGGCCAGGCGGGTGCGCATTTTCTGCAGCTGCGCGGCGTTGGCGGCTTCTAGCTCGCCTTGCTTGTTGGCTTTGAGCACCAGCTCTTCGCCGGCCAGCACAATGCGCCCGGCGTTGGGTTTTTCCAGCAGGTTGATGCACCGCAGCAAGGTGCTTTTGCCCGAGCCAGAACTGCCAATCAGACTGATCACGTCCCCAGCTTTGGCTTGCAGCGACACGCCTTTGAGCACTTCGTTGCTGCCATACCGTTTGAAGATGCCTTCGACCTGTAGCAAAGGGGCGCAGGATGTGGGGTGTGTGTTCATGCGTCTCTCAGGCGCCCAGCAGGGGCCCGCTTCTAAAAGGTTGTGACCCGGCGATCTTGCCCACCTCGCCACCGGCGTGCACATAGCGCTCATTGACCCGCGCATAGAACACGCCTGCGACCTCCGCTCGCACAGCGTGCACCCGCGACGTGTCGGTGGTCGGGTCGATCACCTCGGCCACCACATCGCCAACGGCGATGATCTCCCCCAGTTCGCGCACAAACACCAGCACGCCCGGCACCGGTGACGACAGGGTTTGTGAACCCGCCAGGGGTGTGGGGCGACACGCCACAGGGGGCAGAGCAGGGTGGGCAAGCGGGTCTGCGCGCAGCGCACCGATATCGACCAAGTAGTCCACAATGGCGCGCGCGTCGTGCGCGGCCCAGCGGTGGCTCACGTCCGCCTCGCCGCGCAGCTCCACCGTGGTGCTGGCACAGCCCTGCGCAATGGTGCAGGCGATGCCGTCGCGCTGCGCCATGGCCTGCAGTTGCCACCACTGGCCGGAGAGCCGTTCGTCAAACGGCCCGCCGCCCGAGTCCTGGGCCAGCAGCACCGCTTGACAGCCCAAGCGCGCCGCCAAGGGCTCAAATGCGGGCCAGCATGGCACTTCGCAATACAGGTGCATGACCGACTCGCAGTCGCAGTGCAGGTCAAGCACCCAGTCGGCGTCGTGCGCCAAACTCAGCAGGGTTTTGCGCAGGCTCTCCAGCTCGGTGGTCGGCGCCCAATGGGCAAGCCACTGGGCGGTGGCCTGGCGGATCCGCGCGGTGTTGTGCTGGGGATCTTGCCCCAACTGGTTGCGCACCATGGGGTACACAGCCGCCGCCAGATCGGGGTAATGGCGGTTGAAATTCTCCGCCGTGTCGAGCTCAAAGCGCCCTTGGGCGTGGTGGTAGGCGCGCTGAGCCAGCCCCATGGGGTTGGCCACCGGCACCAGCACCACCCGTGCTTGCAGACGGCCGTCGGTGTGCGCCTGGGCCAGCAGGGTTTTGAGGTGGTGCGCCACCAACATGCCCGGCAGTTCCTCGGCGTGCAAGCTGGCCTGAATATAGACCTTGCGTTCGGCGTTCTCGGGGCCGTAACAAAACGCCACCAGCGTTTTCTGGCTGCCGATGCTGGGCGAGAGCAGGGGGAACTCTTGGCGGTGCATGGCGCTGGGCCTCCTCAAGCCTGGCGGGGGGCCAGATAGACCAAAAAGCGTTTCTCCGCCCACCGGAAAACGCCGATCAGGCTGAAAGTGATCACCAGATAAATCAGCGCCGCGGCGATATAGGCCTCAAACGGCAAGTAAAAATCGGAGTAGATGCGGCTGGCGGCGGCAGTGACATCCAGCAGCGCCGGCACCGTGCTGGCCAAACTGGTGCTGTGCAGCATCATGACCACCTCGTTGCTGTAAGCGGGCAGGGTGCGGCGCAAGGCGCTGGGCAGCACAATGCGGCGCATCACCGCCCAGCGGCTCATGCCCATGGCCTGTGCCGCCTCGATTTCGCCGGCCGATGTCTCGCGGATCGCGCCCGCCAGCATCTCGGCGGTGTAAGCGGCGGTGTTTAAAGTGAATGCCAGCCAAGCGCAAAAGAAAGCGTCCTTGAAATACGTCCAAGGCCACACATCGTTCCAACGCGACTGAATCCATTCCAGTTGCGCCAGCCCGTAGTAGATCAGGTAGACCTGAATCAGTAGCGGGGTGCCACGAATCACAAAGGTGTAGGCGCCCACAATGGCGCGCAGCCATTTCACACGGCTGGTGAGCGCCAAGGCGCACAACACCGCCAGCACCGCGCCCGCCGACACCGAGGCCAGCAACAGCCACAAGGTGTTGACAATGCCCTCGGCGTACAAGGCCAAGGTCTCGGGCTTGAAGATGATGGCCCACTTCATGTCACACCTCGCCGCGCTTGGCGCCCAGGCTGTAGCGCTCGCTCAGGCGACGCAGCACCCACAGCGACACACTGGTATAGGCCAGAAACAGGGCGGCTGCAAACAGAAAGAAGGTGAACGGTTCGCGGGTGGCGGCGCTGGCCTGTTTGGCCAAAAACGTCATGTCTTTGAGGCCAATCAAGCTAACCAGTGCGGTCGCCTTGATCAACACCAGCCAGTTGTTGGTGAAGCCGGGCAGGGCGTAGCGCACCATTTGTGGCACGGTGATGCGAAAAAACGTGCGCACCGGCCCCATGCCAAAAGCCCAGGCGGCCTCCATTTGGCCTTTGGGTACCGCCAAGATCGCGCCACGAAACGTCTCCGTCATGTAAGCGCCGTAAATGAAGCCAATGGTCAGCACCCCGGCGGTGAACGGCTCAATGTCGACCGGCCCCTTGAAGCCCAGTGCCTGCACCAAGTGGTTCAACCCAATGCTGCCGCCGTAAAACACCAAGAGCATCAGCACCAGTTCCGGAATGCCACGAATCAACGTGGTGTAGACGGTAGCCAGCGCCACCCAGCCGCGGCGACCAGACAACTTGGCTGCAGCCCCTAGCAAGCCCAACACGATAGACACCACCAAGGCGCCCAAGGACACCCCCACCGTCAGCAAGGCGCCTTCCAGAATAGAAAAAAAATAGCCCGACACGGCGCGGGGCGTGACCGCGTTGGGCGGCCACGCCGGTGCTCAATGGCGCTCAGCCGCCGTACACGTCGAAGTCGAAGTACTTCTTGCTGATGCTGTCGTAAGTGCCATTGGCCCGAATGGCCTTGATGGCGTCGTTGATCTGCTGCTTGAGTTGGTCTTCGCCTTTGCGCATGGCCACACCCACACCCACGCCAAAGTACTTCTGGTCATTCAGAACCGGACCCACAAAGCCATAGCCTTGACCTTCAGGCTTGCTCAGGAAACCACCGGTGACTTCCACCGAATCGGCCACTGTGCCGTCCAAACGACCCGACTTGATGTCCAAATAGACTTGGTCCTGGGCCTCGTAGGGCACCACGTTCACACCTGCGGGCTTGAGTTCACCCATGGCATATTTTTCTTGGGTGCTGCCTTTGAGGACACCGATGTTTTTGCCCTTCAACGAGGCCAGATCGGTGAAAGCCGTGTCTGCCTTGACCACAATGCGGCTGGGCGTTTTGTAGTACTTGTCCGAAAAGTCCACTTGCTGCTGCCGCTCTTCGGTGATCGACATCGAGCTGATGATGACGTCGTACTTCTGAGCCATCAGACCGGGGATCATGCTGTCCCAGACCTGCTCAACATACACACACTTGCGCTTGATTTCGGCGCACAGCGCTTCGGCGATGTCGATATCAAAACCGGTGGGTTTGCCATCCGGCGTCTTGAAGGTGAAAGGCTCGTAGCTGGCGTCAATCGCCACCTTCAACTCTGGCATCGCGGCTTCCACCGGGGCTGCTGCAGGCGCAGCGGCGGGCGCTTCTTCTTTTTTGCCACAACCAACCAGCGCTGCGCCGGCCACCAAAGTCATCGTCAAAAACAGTTTTTGCATGGT
>CAMBOY010000105.1 GCA_945869245.1 Hydrogenophaga intermedia | reverse complement strand
TGGGTGTTGCTCGATCTGTCATGACTCACTCCAAAACATCAAAACTGCGTTATTGATATTTTCACGCAGTAAGTGACAGATTGGAAGTGGCGCAAGCGGGCGTTGTGCGCCGCTGTTTTGCGCGGAAAACTGATGTTTTGACAGCCGTTTACGTTACGCCGTACTACCTTGTTATGCGCCGTTTTGGGGCATTCAGAAGATTGGTACTCAATGATTTAATCATTTAAAAAATAAATATCATTTTAAAATGATAAAAATAATTTTAATCTCTAGAAAATAAGACCTACAAGCCGTGGCATCTGTCACGGCTGTTGTCTCTTTTTGGTGTCAAGAAACCGGACACTGCGGCGCCACGCCGCGCCCAGCCCTTGCGGCCTACTGCAAAAAGCCGATGCGCGACTTGCTGTTGCCCTGGCGTGGCAGATCGGCTGGATCGATGTCGTACCGGTGGGCCAGGCGGGCGTTGCCAAACGCGGTCATCAGGGCGCGGCGCATCTCGCGTGGCGCCAGCGTGGCCAGGGCTTCGAGCACATCGTCGCTGGGCTGGGGTGCAAAACGCTGGCCCCAGTCGTGTTCTTGACAGATGCTGCGGTAGAGGTGCCCAGCAATCTTGCGCGCAGCCTCGGCGTCGGGCGGTGCGATTTCAAACACATTCATGCGGTTGAGGATCGGCTCGGGAATGCCGCGCTCGTTGTTGGCGGTGGTGATCCAGATCACCTGGCTGGCGTCGATCGGTACCTCGGCGTATTCGTCGACAAAACCGCAGGCGGTGTCGTGCTCCAGCAAGCTGTAGAGCGGGCCCAGGGGGTCGTACTGGGCGTCGGCGCTGGCTTTGTCGATTTCGTCGACCACGATCACCGGATTGGCGTATTCGCCGTCTACCAGCGCTTGGAACACCTTGCCGGGTTTGGCGCCTTTCCATTGCGACGACGAGCCCGACAGCAGCCAGCCCGCCGTCATGCTGCTCATGGGCACCAATTGGGTGCAGGTGCCCAGCAGGTCGGCGATTTGTTTGGCAAAGTGGGTCTTGCCCACCCCTGGGGGGCCCAGCAGCAGCAAGGGTGTGAGCTGTAGGCTGTCCTGGCTGTCCTGACACAGCGCCACATGGCGCTTCACATCGTCGAGCACCTCGGTGAAATTGGGCAGCAGCTCATAGAGTGGGCCCATTTCAGGCACCCCCGACGGTTTCACCGCAAAACGCTCCGGGCCGCGTTCCAGCATGCGCTGGTAGGTGGTGCGCAGGCCTTCGTGTTCGCGTTCGTTGCCGCTGGCATGCAGCTGCGCGAGCTTGCGTTCCACGTCGTGCGCGCGGTAGACCGAGCGCATGCGGGCAATGGGCAGCTGGATGGCGGGACCAACGGGAACCAGTTCCTGGGTGCTCATGGCGTGCTCCTTGTGAACAACGGGCCTGTGCATTCAAGCATAAGCTGTGCCCGCTCTCAAGGGGAGGCGGCTGGCGGCGAAAAAAAACCGCCCGTAGGCGGCGGCCTGCGTGGCGGTGGCGCCCAGTGGCCGGCGCGCAGCGGCAAGGTCTTGCCGCTGGCGCGCCGCCGCCTTACGCGGCTTTGCCGTTGATCACTTGTTGCAGCTCACCGGATTGGTACATCTCCATCATGATGTCGGAGCCGCCGATGAATTCGCCCCGCACATACAGCTGGGGAATGGTGGGCCAGTTGCTGTACTCCTTGATGCCTTGGCGGATGCCGTCGTTTTCCAGCACGTTGACCGTGGTCAGCGTCTTGGTGTCCACTCCGCAGGCTTTGAGCACCTGCACCGCACGGCCCGAGAAGCCACACATCGGGAAGCTGGCGCTGCCCTTCATGAACAAGACGATGTCGTTGTTCTTCACCAGTTGGTCGATGTCCTGTTGTGCGTCGCTCATGGCCGTTCCTGTGTCTGTGAAAAATCGCCGGGCGGGTGCCCGAGCAAAAACCCTGATTATCGCGCCGCGCCCCAGCGCCCACCGCTGCAGCGCTCAATGCCCGCAAGGTCAATGCGGCTGTCCACCGCTGCAAAACCCTGGGCCTGCAGCAGCGCGCGCACCGCCTGCGCTTGGTCGTGGCCATGCTCCAGCAGCAGCCAGCCGCCGGGCTGCAGATGCGCCGGTGCGCCCGCGACGATGGCGCGGATGTCGTCCAGGCCGTCGGCCCCGGACGTCAGGGCCGAGCGTGGCTCGTGCCGCAGCGCCGCCATGTGCGGGTCGTCTTCGGCGATGTAGGGTGGGTTGCTCAGCACCAGATCAAAGCGCTGGCCCGGCACCGCGTCCCACCAAGAGCCGTGCAACCAACGCACCGAGGTGTGCAAGCGCTCACCATTGGATCGCGCCACCGCCAGCGCGTCGGCACTGGCGTCGCTCGCGCTCACGCGCCATGCCGGGCGCTGTTGCGCCAGCGCCAAGGCAATCGCCCCACTGCCGGTGCCCATGTCCAGCGCGTCAACGCCGCTGGGCGCCAGATTCAGGGTGAGCGCCCACTCCACCAGGGTTTCGGTGTCTGGGCGCGGCGCCAGCACCCGGTGGTCCACCTGCAAGCGCATGCCAAAGAACGCCTGCTCGCCCAGCAGATAGGCCATGGGTTCGTGGTCCACAAACCGCCGCTGTAGCTCAGCAAATGTGAACGCTTGCTCACCTGTCAGCGGATCGGCATCGTGTGCGATCAGCCAGGCCCGGTCGTGGGGCGAACGGCCAAGTGCGTGCAGCAGCAGCATCTGCGCTTCCAGCCGGGACAGACCGGCGGCGCTGGCCTGCCGAAGGGCGTCGCTCAGCGTCACAGGGAGTACCCCGCCATCCAGGGCGCCCGTGGAACCGGCTTTGCCGGGCCACAGGGAGCGTCCCCCCTCAGGCGGGAAGACGCGAAGCGGCGCAGGGGGGTCATGCTTTTGCTTCCAGGTCGGCCAGCACCTCCGCCCCGCGCGCCACCTGCAGCGCGTGGATCACGTCGCCCAGGTCGCCTTCCATCACCATCAGCAGCTTGTAGAGCGGGTGGTTGATGCGGTGGTCGGTCAGGCGGCCCTGCGGGAAGTTGTAGGTGCGGATGCGGTCGCTGCGGTCGCCGCTGCCGACCAGCCCTTTGCGGGTGGCGGCTTCTTTGGCGGCGCGTTCGCTGCGGTCTTTTTCCTGCAGGCGCGCCTGCAGCACCTGCAGCGCTTTGGCCTTGTTGCTGTGCTGGCTGCGGCCGTCCTGGCATTCGGCGGTGATGCCGGTGGGCAGGTGGGTCACGCGCACGGCCGAATCGGTCTTGTTGATGTGTTGGCCGCCGGCGCCGCTGGCGCGGTAGGTGTCGATGCGCAGCTCGCTCGGGTTGAGCTGGATGGCTTCGGTCTCATCCGGCTCGGGCATCACCGCCACGGTGGCGGCGCTGGTGTGGATGCGCCCTTGGGTTTCGGTGGCGGGCACGCGCTGCACCCGGTGGCCGCCCGATTCAAAGCGCAGCTGACCGTACACGTTCGCACCCGGGCCGCGCCCGGCGATGCGCAGCACCACCTCCTTGTAGCCGCCAAGTTCGCTGGGCGACTCGCTCACGATCTCGGTGCTCCAGCCCTGGCTGTCGGCGTAGCGGGTGTAGAGGCGCGCCAGGTCGCCGGCGAACAAGGCGGACTCGTCGCCGCCGGTGCCGGCGCGGATTTCCACAAAGGCCGGGCGTTCGTCGTCCGGGTCTTTGGGCAGCAGCAACTGCTGCAGTTCGGCGTCCAGCTGCTCAAGATCGGCTTTGGCCGCTTCCATTTCTTCCTGCGCCATCTCGGCCATGTCGGGGTCGGCCAGCAGGTCTTGTGCGGCGGCCAGGTCGGCTTCGCGCTGCTGGTGGCGGTTGAACACCTCCACGATCACCGAGGCGTCGGCGTGTTCGCGGCTGAGCGCGCGGAAGCGGTCCATGTCGCTGACCACATCGGGGGCCGAGAGCAGGGCGTCCAGTTCGTGCAGCCGGGCTCGTTGGCGCAGCAGGGTGTCGCGGACAAAAGGTTTCACGGGTGTCGGGGACAAAAACGGTGGGCGCCGGTGGCGCACAGACCGGCAAACGGGCGGCGGTGCAGTGGCGCCGCTAGGACTTGTCGCGCAGCAGCAGGCGCGACACCCACTGGGCGGTGGCGGCGCGTTGCTCGGCGTCGCCGGCGTGCAGTTCAGCCAGTGGCCCGTGCAGCATTTTTTGGGTCAGGGCGCGCGCCAGCGCCTCCATCACGGCCTCGGGCGGCTCGCCTTTGGCCAGACGCTTCTGCGCCTTGAGCAACTCGGCCGCGCGCCATTGCTCGGCTTGGCCATTGAGCTGCTGGATCAGGGGCACCACGCCCTGCGAGGGGTTGCGCTGCTCCATCCAGTGCATGAAGCTCTGCACACCGGCGTCGATGATGGCTTCGGCCTGTGCCACCGCCGCTTGGCGGTTGTCCTTGCCGGTTTGCACCACCTGGGCCAGGTCGTCCACGGTGTAGAGGTAGATGTCGTCGAGCGCCTTGACCTCGGGCTCGATGTCGCGCGGTACCGCCAAGTCGACCATGAACATGGGGCGGTGGCGGCGTTTTTTTAGCGCCCGCTCGACCGCGCCCAGACCAATGATGGGCAGGGTGCTGGCGGTGCAGCTGATCACCGCGTCGAACTCATGCAGCCGTTCGGGCAAGTCGGACAGTCGCAACACGGACGCGCCAAAACGACCAGCCAGCTGTTCGCCGCGCTCCAGGGTGCGGTTGGCGATGGCCATCGATTTGGGGGTCTTGGCGGCGAAGTGGGTGACCGCCAACTCAATCATTTCGCCCGCCCCCACAAACAGCACGCGGATCTCGCCCAAGTCTTCAAACAGCTGGGCTGCCAAGCGCACGGCAGCGGCCGTCATGCTGATGGAGTGGGCGCCGATTTCGGTGGAGCTGCGCACCTGTTTGGCAACCGAGAACGAGCGCTGGAACAACTGGTGCAAGGTGCTGCCCAGTGCGCCGGCTTCGTCGGCGGCGCGCACCGCATTCTTGAGCTGTCCCAGAATTTGCGCCTCGCCCAGCACCATGCTGTCGAGCCCGCTGGCGACCCGAAAAGCGTGGCGCGCGGCTTGGTCGTCGCGCAGCACATAGGCGTGGTCGCGCAGCACATGGGTGCTCACACCGCCCGTGGCGGCCAGCCAATCCAGGGTGGGCTCCACAATGGTGGGGTCGCCCGCGCCGTAGAGTTCGGTGCGGTTGCAGGTCGACAGCAGCGTGGCCTCAGGCTGGCGCTGCAAGCTTTGCCGGTAGGTCTGCAAGGTGGGGCTGATTTGGTCCAGGGCGAACGCGAACCGGCCGCGCAAATCGAGCGGCGCGGTGTGGTGGTTGATGCCCAGGGTCCAAACGGTCATGTACCGGATTATAAAATCCGCCCCTTCGTCTTTGGCTTACCGTGTCCTTAATGTGTCTCCACTCGATCTGGCGCTTCATCTGCTGAATTTTGTCGCGCCCGCCGTGTCGGTGGCGGCGTTGCTGGTGCTGGTCTTGTGTTGGCGGGCGCCCCACGTGCGTGCGCGCGCGGGGCGGTCCTGGGCGTGGCTGAGTGCGCTGGGGGTGTTGGTCGTGCTGGCCGGCTTGGTTTGGTTTGGCCGCGACGGCAAACTGGCCACCTACGCGGCCATGGTGGCGCTGCAGGGCAGTGTCAGCGCCTGGTGGCGCCAGCGCTGATATTTAGGCGCGCGCCGCCAACAGGGCGTGCGCCAGTTCGGCAAACCCCGCGCCGCGCTCGGCATGGCACACCCAATGTGGCGCATGCTGCAGTCCCGGCAGAAAGCGCGCCACATTGGCCACGCCCACGCTGTGGGCCATGTGTTCGAACATGACGGCGTCGTTGCTGGAGTCGCCCACATAGACCCAGTGCGCCAACTCTTGCGCCAGATCGCGCTGCAGCCAGGTGCGCACCGCCCATTGCGCGCCGACCCATTTGTTGTGTTCACCGCACCAGGCGTTGATGTGGATGCTGCTGACGGTTGTGTGCAGGCCCCGCGCTTGCAGGGCCTGCACCACGGCGTCGATTTGCGCTGCGTCCAGCCGCTGGTGCTCACTGTGGTCGATGGCGATGTCGGTTTCGCGCCCGGCGCTGTCGCTGGCGCGGCGCGCGCCGGGTATGTGGGCTTCGACCGCGTGCAGCGCGGCCTGCAGGCGCGTCCAGTGGGCGGCGCGGGTAGCCGCGTCGTCGCGGTACCAGCGCTGGATCTGGCCGTCGGCGCTGGCCTGCAAGGCCACCGCGCCGTTTTCCGCGACGATGCCCAGCAGCGGCCAAGCCTCTGGGCCGCTGAGCCATGGCAAGCTCCAGCCCACCGGGCGACCGGTGACGGCCAGCACCGGCAGGCCCGCGTCGGCCAGCGCCTGCAGAGCGGCACGGGTGTCGGGCGCCAAAGCGCCGTCGGTGGTCAGGGTGTCGTCGATGTCGGTGATGACGCCCCGGATGCCGGCGCGCTCGGCGGCCGACCAGTGGCCCAGCGGCTGCGGCGCCAACGTGTCAGCGCGGCGCATGGGGCGCAAACAGATCGACCCGGTCGGTGATGATGCCGTCGGTGCCCAGGGCTTGCAGGTGGGCGGCGGGCCATTCGTCGTTGACGGTGTAGCTCAGCGCGCGCAGGCCCTGTGCGTGCACCTCGGCCACCCGGGCCGCGTCCCACATCGGGTAGTGCGCGATCACGGCAGAGCACCGCAGTGCGCGCGCGGCCTCAAGCCAACCGTCCCACCAAGCCTCCAACAGCAGGCCGCGCGGCAGCGCTGGGGCGCGGGCCAGCGCACCAGCCAGGGCGTCGGGCTGAAAGGAGCTGAGCAGGGGCGCAACCGCTGCCTCAGCCCACAGCCGCGCGGCTTCGCGCGCCACCACCTCGCCGGTCTCGCGCTCGGTGCCGGGGGTCGGCTTGATTTCGATGTTGAGGTGGTGGCCGTTGCCCAGGCAAAAGGCCGCCAGCGCCGCCAGGCTGCAGGGCGGCTCGCCCGCGTAGGCGCGCGAATGCCAGCCACCCGCGTCGAGCTGCGACAACACCGACCACGGCAGCGCACCTGCCACGCCGTGGCCGCTGCTGGTGCGCTCCAGCGTGGCATCGTGCAGCAGAAACACGGTGCCGTCGGCGCTGAGCTTGGCGTCGCATTCGAACATGCGGTAACCGTGCTGCGCGCCCAGGCGAAAAGCGGCCAGGGTGTTTTCAGGGGCGAGTTTGCCGGCGCCGCGGTGGGCGATCCAAAAAGGGTAGGGCCAGGGTGTCATGGGCGCGATCATGCCGTGTCTGGCCGACGCTCAGTCGGCGATACGCAGGCCGGTGGTGGCGTCGAAGCGGTGCAGCCGGTCGGCGCGGGGGCTGGCGTGGAAGCGCTCGCCCGGGCGCGGAGCGCTCACCGATTCGTCAAGCCGCAAGGTCAGTGTCTCCTCACCCAGACGCGCATGTACCAGGCGCTCGGCGCCCAGCAGTTCCACCGTTTCGACCACCAAGGGCCAGCCTTGGCCTGGGGTGAGGTCCATGTGTTCGGGCCGAATGCCCACGATCTGCCCAGCGGCGCCACCGGGCGCGTGGCGCAGCAGGTTCATGGGCGGTGAGCCGATGAAGCTGGCCACAAAGGTGCTGGCTGGGCGGTTGTAGACGGCTTCGGGTGTGTCGAACTGTTCCATGTGACCGCCGTTCATCACAATCATGCGCTGCGCCAGGGTCATGGCCTCGACCTGGTCATGGGTCACAAACAGGCTGGTGATGCCGAGTTCGCGGTGCAGCTTTTGAATTTCGAGCCGGGTCTGGGCGCGCAGCTTGGCGTCGAGGTTGGACAGTGGCTCGTCGAACAAAAACACCTGCGGCTGGCGCACGATGGCGCGGCCCATGGCCACCCGCTGGCGCTGGCCGCCCGAGAGCTGGCGTGGCTTGCGCTCCAGCAGCGGCATCAGCTCCAGAATGCCGGCGGCTTTTTCCACCCGGGCGCGGATCTCGTCTTTGGGCAGTTTCTGGATTTTCAGCCCGTAGGCCATGTTGTCGAACACGCTCATGTGCGGGTAGAGCGCGTAGTTCTGGAACACCATGGCAATGTCGCGCTCGGCTGGCTCCAGGGTGTTGACCACCCGCTCGCCGATGCGCACCTCGCCGCCGGTGATCTCTTCGAGGCCAGCGACCATGCGCAGCAGAGTCGATTTGCCGCAACCTGAGGGTCCGACGATGACCACAAACTCGCCGTCGTGGATGGTGGCGTTGACGCCGTGGATCACCTGCAGCGACTGCTTGCCTTGGTGGTATTGCTTGATGACGTTGTGGAGGGTGAGAGATGCCATGGGGTGTGTTTACTTCTCGGTGTCGACCAGGCCCTTGACGAACCATTTCTGCATCAGGATGACGACCAGCGCCGGCGGAATCATGGCCAGCATGGCGGTGGCCATGACCACGTTCCACTCGGTGTAGGCCTCGCCCGAAATCAGGCGCTTGATGCCCAGCACAATGGGGTACATGCTCTCGTCGGTGGTCACCAGCAGTGGCCACAGGTACTGGTTCCAGCCGTAGATGAACTGGATCACAAACAGCGCCGCAATCGAGGTGGCCGACATGGGCAGCAGCACGTCAAAGAAAAAGCGCATCGGCCCGGCGCCGTCCACCCGTGCGGCCTCCACCAGCTCGTCGGGCACGGTCAAGAAGAACTGCCGGAACAAAAACGTGGCGGTGGCCGACGCGATCAGTGGCACGGTCAAGCCTGCGTAGCTGTTGAGCATGCCCAAGTCGGCGACCACTTCGTACGTGGGGCCGATGCGCACCTCTACCGGCAGCATCAGGGTCACAAAAATCATCCAGAACACCAGATTGCGCAGCGGAAAGCGGAAGTAGACGATGGCAAAGGCCGACAGCAGCGAGATCGCAATCTTGCCGATGGCGATGATGAGCGCGCTGATCAGGCTGACCAACAGCATCGGGCCACCGGCCGGCAGCGTGCTGCCTGCGCTGGTTTCCCCACCGAAGAGGGCGAGGCGGTAGGTTTCGAAAAAATGCGAACCGGGCCACATCGACAGCGGACGGCTTTGCGCAATCTCCTGCGCCGACTGGGTCGAAGCCACCAGCGTCAGATAGACCGGAAACGCCACCACCGCCACGCCCAGAATCAGCGTAGCGTGGGCAACAAAATCAAGAATGGGTCGTCGTTCAATCATGGTCAATACTGGACTTTGCGTTCGACATAACGGAACTGGACCACGGTGAGCGCAATCACAATGGCCATCAGCACCACCGATTGCGCGGCCGAGCCACCCATGTCCAGCGCCTTGAAGCCGTCGTAATACACCTTGTAGACCAGAATAGAAGTGGACTTGCCCGGGCCGCCCTGGGTGGCGGCGTCCACGATGGCGAAGGTGTCGAAAAACGCGTAGACGACATTGATGACCAGCAGGAAAA
>CAMBOY010000104.1 GCA_945869245.1 Hydrogenophaga intermedia | reverse complement strand
ATGGCCCTGCGCGGCCTGCCGGTGGCCAAAGACGTGGGCGCCAAACTCGGCCAAGCCGAACGCGAACTGGCCGACATCACCGCCGCGCTCGACCACAAAGTCTCGCCCGACCACGTCTTGCTCGACCGCCTGGTGGCGCTGGCCGCCAGCGTCGAACAAATGACCGCCGAACACGCCTACCGGTTCTCAGCCACCGCCGCTTACGACAAGCTGGTGCGTGAACGCATCGTCGAGCGGCGCGAATCGCCCATCACCGGCACCCAGACCATTGGCGACTTCATGCGCCGCCGCCTGTCGCCCGCCATGGCCACCGTGGCCGCCACCGCGCAGCGGCTGACATCGCTGTCCGAGCGCATCAGCCGCGGCAGCGCCCTGCTGCGCACCCGGGTTGACATTGCCACCGAAGCCCAAAACCAGCAGCTGCTGGAAAAACTCACCAAAGGGCAAGAGCTGCAGCTGCGCCTGCAAAGCACGGTGGAAGGCCTGTCGATCGCGGCCATCTCGTATTACGTGGTCAGCCTGCTGCTGTACCTGGGCAAAGCCGGCAAGGCCGCCGGCCTGCCGATTCACCCCGAACTGGCCGCCGGCGCGCTGATTCCGCTGGTGCTGTGGGCGGTGTGGCGGACCAATAGGCGCATCCATGAGAAGCTGCACAACGGGCATTGAGCCCGTGTGGCGGCCACTCGCTGGTGATCACTGCTTGGGGGCAGCCGCTGGAGCTGGCGCTGGCGCTGGCGTTGCTGCCGGCGCAGGCATGGCGCATTTCTTCTGGATCATGGTTTGCTCAATCGCATCGCGTTCGCCCTTGAGGCGCGCGAACTCGGCCTCTTGCTCCTTGGTGCCGCCGAGCGCAAAGGCTGCCGGCCAAAACAGCAGCATGGACACGCCCACAATCGCCTTGTCGTTGGCGGCGGCTTCGTCCAAGCGGCCGGCGAGCTGGTTGGCGCGGGCCGTCACGCGCGTGGCTTCGGCCGTCAATTGATCGCAGTCGTAGCTCTGATAGGTCAGGGGCGAGACATAAGCGGCCGAAATGTTTTTCGAGGCGGTGGAGCAACCGACCAAGCCGGCAACAGCCAAAAGGGAAATCCAAGTTTTCATCGGGCGACTTTCGTGGGTAAGACAAAAGCGTGTGATTTTATGGGGCGGCTTGTCAGCAGCCTGACTCTCACAGCAAACCCAAGCCACCCATCAACACCCGTTGTGCAACTTCCACATCGCCTCATGCCCGATGGCTTTGGCAAAGGCGGGCACGGTGCAGTCTTTGCCATCTGGCGCGTTGCCGGCGGTGGGTGCGATGCCCATGTCTTGCAGCGTGGCCATCTCGTCAAAGCCGGCCATGGGGCCGGTGTGCTGCACCCAGCGGCCAGCCAGAACGGCGCCGCCCACAAACAGCACCAGCACCACCAGCTGTGGGGCCTGCAGCCGCCAGGTACTGCGCGCGGGCACTTCGCACACGCCGCCCGGGCAGTATTGCGCCTGGTTTTTGGTCAGTGCGTTGTAGAGCTTGCAGCCCAGGCAAATGCCAAAGGCGGTTTCAAAAAACATCAGCAGCAGGCAGGCGCCGCAAATCAGCATGTTGATGGGGCCGATGATGTTGTTGAGCACCATCAGGTACATCATGACCAAGCCCAGCACCAGGCCCAGGCCCCAGGCAAAGCGTTTTTGTGCGGCGCCGGTCCATTCGGGGGGTTGGTGCCGCACGATCCAGCTGCCCACAATCAGGCTGGGCGACCAGCGCGGCTGCAGCATGCGCAGCGCCATGTCGGTCACAAACAGCAGCACAAACAGCCGGGTGGGCTGAAAGTTGCCGAGCAAAAAAAACGTTCATGAACGCCACCAACGCCGGAAAAAACAGCAGGCCGGCGGCGGCGCGCACCGCGCGTTCGTTGAGCACAGGCACGCTGTAGCCGTCGATGTGTTCGCCAAATTGAAGTGGGTGTGGTGTCATGGCTTGCCTCGGCGATGAGGTTTAGTTCAGTGCTTTGATCTTGCGGTACAGGGTGCGCTCGCTCATGCCCAGCTGGGCGGCGAGTGCGGCGCGGCTGCCGTGGTGTTGGGCAAGGCGTTGGCGCAGGGTGTCGCCGCTGCAGGGCGCGTCTGGCAAAGCAGGCGGCGCAGCGTGGGGTGTGTCGCGCGGGCTGATGGGTTGGCCGCTGTCGATGGCGCTTTGCACATGTTTGGCTTCAATGGTTTGGCCGTCGCACAACAAGGCGCTGCGTTCCAGCAGGTTGCGCAGTTCGCGCACGTTGCCGGGAAAGGGTTGGTGTTCCAGTGTCTGCAGGGCGTCTGGCGACAGGCGCAGTCGGCGTTGTGGGGCCACGCGCTCCAGCAAGGCGGGCGCCAGCAGGCCGATGTCGCCGGTGCGGGCGCGCAGCGGGGGCAGGGCAATGGGAAAGACGCACAGCCGGTAATACAGGTCTTCGCGGAACTGCCCCTGAGCCACCATGTGTGCCAGATCGCGGTGGGTGGCGGCGATGACGCGCACATCGGTGTGGCGCAGCTCGGTGCTGCCGACGCGGCGGTGGGTGCCGGTTTCCAGCAGGCGCAGCAGCTTGACTTGCATGGGCAGGGGTATGTCGCCCACTTCGTCCAAAAACAGCGTGCCGCCGTTGGCCGATTCGACCAGGCCGCCTTTGGCCTGGCTGGCGCCAGTAAAGGCACCGCGTTCGTGCCCGAAGAGTTCGGATTCGAACAGGCTTTCGGTCAGGCTGGCGCAGTCCACCACCACCAGGGGTTTGCGGGCGCGGGGGCTGGCTTCGTGCAGGGCGCGGGCCACCAGTTCTTTGCCGGTGCCCGATTCGCCCAGCAGCAGCACGCTGGCTTGTGATGGGGCCACACGGGCGATCAGGTCGAGCATGCGCACAAAGGCGCCAGACCGGCCCACCAGGCCTTGCCCGGCGGGCATGCCGCTGGCCATGGGCATGTGGGCCATTTTCTCGACAAAGTAGGCGGCTTGGCCATCGGGGCCGGGCACGGGGGTGAGTTCGATGTTGACGTATTCCTCGCCTTGCGGGGTGTGGTGCAGGTGCAGCACGCGTTGCACTTGGCCCGATTGCCGCGACAGCGCCAGCGGGCACGATTCGCCGGCCTGGTCGCAAGGCACATCGAAGTGGTGCGACACCTCAAAGCAGCGCCGACCCAACACCGGCTGCGCGGTGCCGAACTGGCGTCGGTAGGCCGTGTTGGCCGCAACGATGCGATAGTCGGTGTCGAACAGGATGTGGGGTTCCGGCAGGCCTTCCAGAAAGGCGACGAGTTCTTCGGGGGGCTTGGGCGGTGGTGGCGACATAACCCCCGGGAGTATGACACTGTCTGCCACGGATGTCATGTTTGGCAGTGGTTGGCGCAGCTGGTGGCCTGGCTTGGCGCTTGTGGCGGGGCTGTGTGGCGCGTTTGGCTCACAGCGTGGGTTGGCACGGTTCTTGGGTGTGTATGGGCACCGGCGCAGTGGGTTGCCGGCAATGGAGCGCACGATGACTGATACAACTTGCAAGCCACTGGCTTGTGGCCAACCCGTAAACCGAGAACGCCGCGTCTGGATACTCAACACCACCGCCATGGGGGCTGTGGCCACCGCCGCTGTGGCCGTGCCCTTTGTGAGCAGCTTTGCGCCCAGCGAGCGGGCCAAGGCGCAAGGCGCCAGCGTGGAGGTGGACATCAGCGACTTGGCCGTGGGCGCCATGACCACGGTGGAGTGGCGCGGCAAGCCGGTGTGGATTTTGCGCCGCACGCCCGAGATGCTGGCCGCACTTGAGGGCATTCAGGATTTGGCCGATCCGGCGTCCGACAAAGACCAGCAGCCCGCATACGCCCGCAACACGGCGCGGTCCATTCAGCCCGAGGTGCTGGTGACGGTGGGCATTTGCACCCACTTGGGTTGTTCACCGGTGACCTTGCCCCAGGGCTCAGCCAACCCGAGCGTGCCGACGGATTGGCAAGGGGGATTTTTCTGCCCCTGCCACGGATCGACTTTTGACTTTGCTGGGCGCGTGTTCAAGAACAAGCCCGCGCCGACCAACCTGGAAGTGCCGCCCCACAAATACCTGACGGCCACGCGTTTGCTGATTGGCGAGGACGATAACGCAGCGGCATAAAAAAAACGGCACCCGATGGGTGCCGTTTTGCTTGGGGCCTGGCCCGATCAGAACGCCAGGGTTTGCACGCCGGGCTTGAGCAGGTGGGCAGCCACATCGGCGGGTTTGGCGGGGGTCACGCCGGGGATCAGGTCGCTGGCCTGTTTGCCGCTGTTGGGCAGGTACAGGGCGCACACCTCGACCTTGGCGCCGCCTTTGATCAGGCCTTGCAGCATTTGCTGGGGCGTGACGTTGCGGGGCTTGAGGCTGGGCATGTCCTGGCCGGTCACGGCGATGTTGGCGGCGGCGTCGCACAGCAGCACGCGCACTTCGGCTTTTTGTTCCAGCGCTTGGCCGGCCAGCACCAGGCCAGCGCCTTGGGCCATGGCTTGGCCGCTGTGGATATTGACGAACAACGATTGGGCCTGGGCAGCGCCGGCAAATGCCAGCAGGCCGGTCAGGGCGAGGGTGGTCAGCTTTTTCATGGGGGAAACTCCTGTGTGACAGACGGACAAGTCGGCCGCCAACATAGGCGACCAAGCCGATTGTCTACATACTCCACCGGGTATGAGTTGACAAAACGCAAGGGCTTGGCAATCAACTTGTGCTGCAAGCGGTGCGAGCGGGGTGGGTTTTCAGTGCGGTGGGCCGCCCGTCAGCGCCACCACCGCCTGGTGGTGCGTCAAAAACACCTGTCCGCTGAGCTGGCGCACAAAGTCGGTGTGCTGCAGCCGGTCCATCACCGGGCCTTTGACTTCACTCAAGTGCAGGGCAATGCCCTGGTCGCTTAAGCGCTGGGCAATGGTTTCCAGGCTTTGCAGGCCACTGGCGTCGATGTCGTTCACGGCGGTGCACTGCAGCACCACATGCCGCACGGGCGGCTGGGCGGCCACGGCGGCGGCCACATGGTCTTCCAGAAAACGGGCGTTGGCAAAAAACAGGCTCTCATCAGGGCGCAGGCTCAGCACCTGCGGGTGGGTCACCACGCTGTGGCGCAGCACATTGCGGTAGTGCTCGGTGCCAGGCACATTGCCCACGGTGGCAATGTGTGGGCGGCTGCTGTGCCAGATGTGCAGCATCAGCGAGGCCACCACGCCGGCCATCAGGCCGCTGACCAAATCCACCCCCAGCGTCACGCCAAACGTGAGCGCCTGCGCGGCGAAATCGGCGCGCGAATAGCGCCAGGTTTTGGCAAAGCTGCCAAAGTCCAGCAGGCTGCCGATGGCCATGAGGATGGTGGCGGCCAGCACCGCCAGCGGCAGCGCTTGCAGCCAGGGGGTGAAGAACAGCGCGGTCAGCAGCAAAAAGCCGGCGGTGAACACATTCACCAGCGGTGAGCGCGCGCCGGCCTCGGCCTGCACCACGGTGCGCGAAAAACTTGCGCCCACCGCAAAGCCACCGGTCAGGCCCGCCGCCAGGTTGGCGCCGCCCATGGCGCGCATCTCGGCGTTGGTGTCGATGCGCTCGCGCCGCTTGGCCGCCATGCTTTGGGCAATCGACACCTGTTCCACAAAGGTGAGCACCGCAATCAGCAGCGCCGGCACCAGCAGCGCCTGCCAAGTGCCCAAGCCCACCCCCAGCACCGTGCCCAGAGTGAAGGGTGGCAGGCCCGACGGCACCGCGCCCACCACCGCCACACCCGATGCGGCCCAGCCCAGCTGCGCGCTCAGCGCAATGAACAGCACCATCACCAGCAGCGGCGCAGCCTTGGCCGCCGTGTCGGCCACGCCTGACGGCACACCCAGCGCGCGCAGCCCGGGTTTGAGCCAGCGTTTGCCCAGCCACAAGGCCAGCGCCGCGCCCGCGCCCACCGCCAAGGTGAGCGGGTGCAGGTCGCCCAGGTGCTGCCACAGGCTGATCACAAACACGCCCACATTGGCGCTGGCCAGTGGCGTGCCCAGCACATGGGGCAGCTGGCTCATGGCAATCAACAGGCCCGACGCGGTGACAAAACCCGAGAGCACCGGGTGGCTCAAAAAGCCCGCCACAAAGCCCATGCGCAGCGCGCCCATGACCAACAAGAACACGCCCACCAACACCGCCAGCGCCAGCGTGGCCGCCACAAAGTTCGCATGGCCCAGCGGCACCACCGCACCCACCGCCGCCACCGACATGATGGAGCGCAGCGCCGCCGGCCCCGGCGCCAGCACCGTGCTGCTGCCCATGAGCGCGTACACCACCAGCGGCAACACGCTGGCGTACAGCCCAGTCACCGCCGGCATGCCGGCCAGCAGCGCATAAGCCATGCTTTGCGGAATCAGCAGCAGCGTGACCACGGCGGCGGCGGTGAGGTCGGCCAGCGCGTGCGCGCGGGGCGTTTGGGGCAGCTGCGCCAGCAAGGGAAACCAGTCGCTCAAAAGGGGGCGCATGGATACAGTGGGGGGGCTGAGAAGGGAATGGAGTGGCGACAGTATCGCGCTTGTGGGCTGTGCGCGGACCACGCCAGCTATGCCGCCCCGCTGACGCTGTTCTCTGTGGGTGCGGTGCCATTCGATGCAGAAGCCGGCGCGATGACACAACTCCGTGTGGACCACCAGCATGGTGCGGCCATTGCCATCCAGAAACGGGTGGCCATAAGCAAACAGCCCCATCACCTCGCCAGGCCGCTGCCGCATCTGGCGCTTGTCGCTGCCAATGCGCAAACCTTGCTGTACCGCCAATTGCGCATGCGCAGGATGGCAAAACCAGGTGCCGGCCTTGGTCACAGCGATATCCGGTGCCGTGACCGCGCGGTCTTGGCCCGCCCACGGGTAGACGCCCTCAAAAAGGATGCGATGCACCGCGAGGAAATCGTCATACCGCAAGGCGCCTCTGCGCTTGGCCAAGTGTGCGATGGCGTCGTCCAGACTGGCCCGGAACATTTGGTGTTCCAGCTCTTGGACGATGTGCAGGTCTTTCTCGGCAAACTGGTTGCGCAGGTAGCCGGCCGTCTCGAAATCCTTGAACGGATCAAACACGCTGCTTGCGCTCCCGCAGGTAGTTCACCAGCAAGCTCGCCATGTCGTTCTTGCTCAACTTGCCCGCCCGCTGAAGGGCGATCAGCAGATCCTGCACCGGACCAGAGCGCACGTCGTCTCCGGCCAGGCGTGTCACGGTCTCGGCCCATTGATCGGCGGCCGTCGGTTCGTACCGAACGCCATGAACGTCTGCAAGCGAGCGCACATAGTTGCCCACACCGGTGGTTGGGAGCGTTGACTTGTTGCTCGGCTCTCTTCCAAATGCCGTGAAGGTTTTGCGGTTGCGATCGTTGACGTATTGCACGGCGTTTTGGCCCAAGGCCAGCTTGCGGGAGACGCGGCGGCCACCCGTGTCCAGCACCAGGGCACCGTCCGCAGCACCAGTGACACGGGCCTTGAGCTTGCCTGCCACCTCACGCGCCAGTGTCTCGGCATCTACGAGCGGCGTGACCTTTTGGCTGGACTCGTCTCGGCGGGCCTTGGCGTAGATACCGGCACCCAGGCGAAGCAACTCCCCGTTGCGCTGAAGCACTTTCAGCGCTTGCGAGACCTGCGAGGCGCTGCCCAGCGGCGCGATGTCGGCACGCAGCACAACATGGCCAGAGCGGCGTCGAATCGACTGGCGCATGCGGTCGGCAAGCTTCATCGCAAAACCCCTGTAAAACGTTAATAGCTTAGGGGGAGTTTTCTATAAAAACTGAATGCTGTCAATGTTTTACGTGTGCACAACTTACCGGTGCATAGGCAAGTTTTGCTAGCTATTCACCCCGGCGCGTTGGCCGAATCCAAGTCGTGCTCGCTGTCAGCGAGCGAAGCTTGTCGCCCGTGGTGGTGCCAGCACGGGATAGTCGATCCCTCTGGTTGGCCAAGATGCCCTTGAAAGTCATTGACTACGGTGCACCCGACCAAGCGACACTCGCGGCGTTCGCCGCACATTGGGCGTTGCAGGCGATCATCGGCCGATGACTGCTTCGCTCTGCCCCAGCAACTCCTGCACCGTTCGGATGTCGGTACCTGCTTGTGGCAAATGGGTGGCAAACGAGTGACGCAAGGTGTGGACAGACACGTGTTTGGCAATGCACGCCTATCTGCTGCATCCAGGGCAGTTCAATGCCCAGCACCTGTCGATACAGGAACAACAGTGCATTGAGCGCTTGCCGGTGGGTGGCGGGCGAAACCTGCTTCTCGGTCGCCAATATCGTTAAAAAGCTCTCGACCTCAGCTTGCCCCATGTCGCGCGGATGCCGAAATCCGCCGAAGCTGCGGGCCGCCCACAGCACAAATGCCTTGGCCCAGTAGACATAAGCCTTCTCGGTCTGTAGGCTGTAGTGCAGGTAGCGAACCCGTTCGCGCACCTGATCGAGCAGCTTGATGGACCGGGGAGGTACCCAGTCAGGTTTGTCGGATCTGTTATACCTGTTCATGCATCCAGTATGATGCGTTACAGGCTTGATTTCAAACACTTTTTGGCGGTGCCGTGCAACTTTGTTTAACGACCACGGTTGTGGGTATCCGGTGTTTGGTCAGATAAACCACAAGTTAAAGCGATGGGCCGCACCTGCGATTGCACATTCAACAGAGCCGCGCTGCTTGCGAGCGAGCGGGCAGTCTGCTTCTATTGTTTCTCCCAGTTCTCGCCCTCGGAGGTTGTGGAATGGTGCGATGGCGAAGATTCATTGCAAACGGCCATTTGTCCGAAGTGCAACGTTGATTCGGTAGTTGGCTTCAATGGACCAGTCGATACTGCATGGGTTGAAGCTCGCCATAAGCGTTCCTTTGGGTAAACATGTATCGCTTTAACCCTTTGGTCAAGCGGACCTGCGCCAGCTACGCTGGCTGGTCCGCTTACCGCAAACGTTAGGCATATTGTGTCGGCCTCAGTTAACCATATAGGTAGGAGTTAAGTTTGGCAGCAGCTAGTAATTCTGTCGTTCATTTAACGATGAGATATCAAAAGACTGAGCTTTCAATCGGTTCAGGAGTTATCTATAAGCACGGATCTGACTACTTTATTGTTGCAGCTTGGCATAATCTGGCCGGTCGACATTCTGAAACATTAAAGCCATTGTCAAAGAGGTTAGCAATACCTGATAACGTAGTAGTTAATCTTGCCGTTAGCATGCCTACTTTTGGTATGGTGACTCGCCACTCAATTACAATACCCTTGGTTGATGAAGACAAATCACTTTTTTATATCCACCCTGAAAATCACCCTAGAGTGGATGTAGCGGTTATACCCTTTGATCCTAGTGCAACTTTTCTGTCTGAAATATACCTTTCAAAAGGCGAGCATAGAGACATTGGTTTCTCCACTATCATGGAAGTACATGGCGGTGGAGCTACTGAAATATGCCCTATACAAAGCTATCTTGTT
>CAMBOY010000103.1 GCA_945869245.1 Hydrogenophaga intermedia | reverse complement strand
GGCCTGCCACGCCGACTACCTGGCCAACATCGACGCGGCCAACGGCGGCGTGCAGCTGCCCGGCACACTCGACATGCCCGCCATCGTGCACACCCTGCAGCGCCACCTGCCGGCCGACGCCGTGCTCACCAACGGCGCGGGCAACTTCGCCAGCTGGCTGCACCGCTTTTATCGCTACAGCGGCTTGGCCAAGGGCTTCAAAACCCAGCTGGCCCCCACCAACGGCGCCATGGGCTACGGCGTGCCGGCGGGCATTGCGGCCGCGCTGCTCACCGGCCGGGTGGCCTTCACCATCGCTGGCGACGGCGACTTTCTGATGAACGGCCAAGAACTGGCCACCGCCACCCAGCACGGTGGCAAAAGCATTGTGCTGCTGCTCAACAACGGCACTTACGGCACCATCCGCATGCACCAAGAGCGCGAATACCCGGCCCGGGTGAGCGGCTCCGACCTGTCCAACCCCGACTTTTGTGCGCTGGCGCGGGCCTATGGTTACCAAGCCGAACGCCTGACCCTCACCCACGAATTCGAGCCCGCCCTGCAACGCGCCTTGGCCGCGCCCGGTGGTTATCTGATTGAGCTGATGCTCGATCCCGAGGTCATCACCACCCGCGGCACACTCAGTGCGATTCGCCGCGCGGCACAGCCGGCGACGTAGCGCAGCGGTTCCCCATCGGTGAATACATCACACCGACGGACTCCACCAGCGCACAAAATCCTCCAAAGAGGGGAACTAGACTGGGTTATTCGACATTACTCAGGGGGTTGTACATGCAGAACGATGTTTCCGCCGTCCGGCGCGAGCAGCCATCCGTGGCAACGTTGGGCGGACGGGTTGAAAGCGAAGGCGGCTCGTGTTTGCCGGTTGACATGCTGTTGCGCGTGCTCGATGAGTCGGACCACGGTTCGATCGTGGTCGACTGCTCCGCCCGGGTGTTGCACGCCAACCAAGTGGCACGCCGCGAAATGGACCGGCGCGAGGTGATCGCCCAGTTCGACGGTGTGCTGGTGGCGCACGAAGACGGCGCCACCGAGCGCATGCACGGAGCGGTGGAAATGGCGCAACGTGGCCACCGCAGCTTGATGATGCTCAAGCGCGAAGCCCGCGACTTGTCCGTGGTGTTTTTGCCTCTGAGTCACCCCATGGAGTCCGACGACCCCTTGGTGTTGGTGCAGCTCTCGCGCCAGCCGCCCAGCGACAACTTGGCGATCACCTTGTTTGCGCGCCATTGCGAACTGAGTCCCACCGAAGAGTCGGTGATGGTGGCGCTGTGCAAAGGCCTGGAGATTCCGGACATCGCTTTGACGCATCGGGTGGCCGAATCCACCATTCGCAGCCAGATCAAATCGATCCGAGAGAAAACGGGTTCCCACAGCATCCGCCAGTTGCTGCAGCGTCTCAATTCCCTGCCACCTGTTGCCAAGGTGCCAAAAACTGGTCCAGTTTTCCCGCACAATTCGCCAGAATCAAACTGAAACTGATTGGCCATGCTCTACCCCACGCCTCCATCCACGCGTCATATCCAAGCGCTGGCCGCGCTGGGTTCCCGCCGCCAGTACCGCAAAGGTACCCTGATCATCCAAGAAGGAGAGCAGGGCGACACCATTTACATCGTCATGGCGGGTTTGCTGCGCACCTACTTGGCCGGTAGCAATGGCAAAGAGCTTACCTTGGCCCATTACGGTCCCCTGGACTATGTGGGCGAGATGTCCTTGGACGGTGGCAAGCGCTCGGCCAATGTCGAGGCGGTGGAGCCCACCACGTGTTCGGTGATTTCGCGCGACACGCTGCTGCGCTACATCAGCGAACACCCCGACTTCGCGCTACAGCTGATGGAGCGGCTGATTCGCCGCGCCCGTCTGGCCACCGAAAGCGCACGCAGTGTGGCGCTGATCGATGTGTACGGACGCTTGGCCAAGATGCTGCAAGAACGCGCCGATCCGGAGAACCCTGCTGGCGAGCGGGTCGTGTCCGAACGCCTGACCCATATGCAAATGGCGCAGCACCTAGCGTGTTCGCGCGAAATGGTCAGTCGCCTGCTGAAAGACCTGGAGACCGGCGGCTATATTGCGGTGCGCGACCGCCGCATTGTGTTGCTCAAACGGCTGCCGGCGCGTTGGTGATCACCCAGTAAAAAAGCCGACCCAAGGGTCGGCTTTTTTGTGTGGGGCGGTGCGTTTGCGCGCGCCAAACCCCGGCGGCATCACTTGAGCTGGTCGCTGATCAGTTTGGTCATCTCGAACATCGACACCTGAGACTTTTTGAAGATCTCCTTGAGCTTGGCGTCGGCGTTGATCATGCGCTTGTTGGCTGCGTCTTGCAGCTTGTGCTTTTTGATGTATTCCCACACCTTTTTGGTCACTTCGGTGCGGGGCATCGGGGTGGCGCCGATCACGGCCGCCAGCGCTGCGCTGGGGGTCATGGCCTTCATGAAGGCGGCGTTGGGGGTGCGCTTTTTGGCGGGAGCGGCCTTCTTGGCAGGAGCGGCTGCCTTTTTGGCGGGGGCTGCGGCCTTCTTAGCGGGTGCGGCGGCTTTGGCCGGAGCTGCAGCCTTTTTGGCTGGAGCAGCCTTCTTCGCGGGTGCGGCTTTCTTGGCCGGTGCGGCGGCCTTCGCCGGTGCTTTCTTTGCAGTTGCCATGATTGTCTTTCCTTGTAGAAGTGGGTTTGACTCCAGTGCAAAAACACGCATTTGCTCTGGTGACTGGCATGCTAAAGGACTTGGGGGGTGTTTCCAAGGCGCAAGCACTGTTTTTTCGGGTGTTTTCATAGGGAAAACGGGGTTTTTTGTCGAAGAAAACAACACTCGGTCTGCGCAAGCGCCTTGTCAGTGCGTTTTGTGACCCTTCTGCCCTCTGTTGAGAAAGGAAAAAACATGTCGATTCCCTCCGTGCTCACCTGCGATTTGTGCGACACGCACAAGGCCGACGACTCGGGCGCTTTCCGTGTCTTGCCGCCGGTGTTTCGGGCCTTTGGCGGCCGAACGCGTTTTGCTGGCCCAGTGGCGACCGCGCGCTGTTTTGAGGACAACTCGGTGGTCAAAGCGGCGGTGGAGAGCCCGGGCAACGGCCGCGTGCTGGTGGTCGACGGCGGGGCTTCGTTGCGCCGCGCGCTGCTGGGTGGCAATCTGGGCGCCGCTGCAGCGCGCAATGGCTGGGCTGGGGTGGTGATCAATGGCTGTGTGCGCGACGTGGCCGAGCTGGCGCAGTGCGAGGTGGGCATCCTGGCCTTGGCCAGCATGCCGCTGCCGACCGAGCGCCGGGGTGAGGGCGTGCGCGACGTGGTGATTCAGGTGCAGGGGGTGTGGCTGCGCCCAGGCGATTGGCTGTACGCCGACGAAGACGGCACCGTCGTGAGCGACCGGCCGCTGCACACTGTTTGAGCTGATTCAGCCGCTCAGGCCTTTGTAGGCCATGTAGGCGGCCAGCAGATACAACACGCCGGCAAACGCCCGCTTGAGCGATTTCACCGGCAGGGCATGCGCCGCCTTGGCGCCCAGGGGTGCCATCAGCACACTGGCACAGGCGATGCCAGCCAGCGCGGGCAGCCAGATGTAGCCCAGGCTGTGGGCTGGAAGGCCAGTGGCGCCCTGGCCGGCCACGCTGTAGCCCAGCGCGTTGGCCAGTGCGATCGGAAAGCCCAGCGCGGCGCTGGTGGCCACCGCGTTGTGAATCGCCACATTGCACCAGGTCATGAAGGGCACACTGATGAAGCCACCGCCTGCGCCCACCAGGCCCGAGAGCAGCCCAATCACGCCGCCCGCGCCAAACAAACCGCTCGGGCCGGGCAGTGTGCGGCTGGCCTGGGGTTTTTTGTCGAGCAGCATTTGGGTGGCAGAAAAGCCCACAAACAGGGCGAACAGCAAGGCCAGTGAACTGCCCTTGAGCGCCGCGAAGATGCCGAGGCTTGCGACCGCCGCGCCCACCACAATGCCAGGCGCCAAGGAACGCACCACGTCCCAGCGCACCGCGCCGCGCTTGTGGTGCGCCCGCACGCTGGACAGCGAGGTGAACACAATGGTGGCCATGGAGGTGGCAATTGCCACCTTGACCGCCACATCGGCTGGCACGCCACGGCTGGTCAGGATGGCGGTCAGAAACGGCACCATCACCATGCCGCCACCAATGCCCAGCAGTCCCGCCAAAAAGCCAGACCCCAGCCCCAAAGCCAGTAATTCCACCACCAACACAGGTTCGATCATCATGGGATGGGATTAGACAACACCGGAAAAGGAAGGCACTGCACGGTGCAACCGGAGCGCGTGTCTGATCAAGGGAGCCCGAGGGTCCGGCTTAGCCGGCCCAAGGGGCTCGTTCCCCCTCCCGCGGGAGAGGGGGGATGCCGCGACAGCGGCGCAGGGGGGTGTGGGAATAAGGTGTCTGCGAATGCCGCCGGACCGTCATCCTGAACCGGGGGTTCAGGTGGGCAAGGTCAACCAAGCGTCGGGTTCATCTGACGCGAGACGCTCACACCAGCCGGGTGATGTTCCAAGCCCGTGCTCAATGAGCATTGGTTCAAGGAAATATAAAGCCCGGCGCGCACCGCAGACACTTTCTATTGTAGGCCTGTGGTGGCGCGCGTGTGCGCCATCTGGCGGAAAAACTCAGAGCAATCGCCCGTCTTCTCCGAGCGCTTGGTCGAGACGCCGAATCAGATCGGCGGTGCGCAGATCCCCATCGTCGGCCTGGCGCGTGAGTGGCGCCGGTGCGCTCAGGGTCGCGCTCACACCCTGTTGCAGCTGGATGAGTTCGTAGGCCAGATTCAGCGACGCCAGCACCGCAATGCGGTCGCGAGCCTTGACCTTGCCGGCGTCGCGGATGCGGCACATGGCCATGTCCACCTTGTTGACCGCCGCCAAGAGCGCTTCCTCGCCGTTGGCGGGGCTCGACAGCAGATAGCTCTGCCCCATGATCTGGACCTCGATCTGGCGGCTGGCGGGTTTGGATTCGCTGGTGGTCATGGCTGTGGCGGTGACGTGTCGGCATTGGCAGGCAAACGCTCAAGCAAGGCATCGATGCGCGAGCGGGCGGCTTGCAGCCGGGACTTCATCAAGTCCCGTTCGGCCTGCAGGCTTTGCACCTGTTGCAGCAGCAGGGTGTTGGTGCGTTGCAGTTCCTCGTGCCGCAGCAGCAGACGCTCCACGCGCTCGGCGATCTGGTGAATGGGTGAGGTGTCGGCCATGGGTGTGTGCAAGGGAGCGCCGGAAGCGGCGCGCTTTCATTGTAGGACGCTTGCAAGCTTGAGGCCTTTAGAATACACGCCGTTGGTGCTCGCGCTTCTGTTCAGGGGCGCAGTTCAACGGGAAGCAGGAGGGTGAGCCCCACACGGCAAGCCTAACCTGCGCTGCCCCCGCAACGGTAAGCAGACGGTGGTTTGGCGCGATGTGAATTGCGCCGCCATCCGCTTTCTCTCAAGGCCACTGGTTCGTTCACCGAGCTGGGAAGGTCGTGGAAGGTCGCATCTGCCAGCCCGGATACCGGCCAACACGGTGGCGAGCCTCTTGGGCTTGCTGTGACGCCCATGCACTGTCGGGGAAGGCGGTGAGGGCATTCATCGGTGTGTTTTCATTTATGTCTTCCAACTTTGTGCGCGCCCGCCGGGCAGCGCTTGCCATGGCTGCGCTGGCGGCTTGTTCTTCTTATGCCCAAACTACGGCCACGCTGGAGCCGGTGGTGGTGACGGCGACGCGGGTCGAGACGCCCTTGACTGACGTGCTGTCAGACGTGTCCATCGTGGATCGCCATCAAATCGAGGTAGCCGGCTTGCAGTCTTTGACCGATGTGCTGGCCACACTGCCAGGCGTGCAGATCTCCACCAGCGGCAGCTATCGGTCTATCACGGGTGTGTTTTTGCGTGGTGCCAATTCCGCCCAGACCATTCTTTTGATCAATGGTGTCCGCTTGGGCTCGGCCACGACTGGCAGCTACTCTTTGGAGAACATCCCACTGGATCGGGTTGATCGCATTGAGGTGCTGCGTGGCGCTGCTGCAGCGCTATATGGTCCAGATGCTGTTGGTGGGGTGATTCAGGTGTTTACCCGTGAGCCCAGTCAGGACGGGGTTCAGCGTTCAGCTTCTATTGGATTAGGAGCGGATGGCCAGCGCAAACTCGGTGCGCAATTGTTGGGGCAATCGGGCACTTGGCGCTATGGCTTGGGCGTGTCGGATGAGCGTGCCAAGGGCATTAACGTCAGATTGCCAGGGGAGTCTGGCTTTAACGTCGACAACGACGGTTTTCAGTACCTCAGCGCTGATGCCAATCTGGCCTACCGCATCCATCCCAATCATGAGTTGTCACTGCGCTGGGTCCGCAGCGAGGGCGAATATGACTTTGATGGCAGCCCGTTCCCCAATCCCTTGCGACTTAATGCCAGCACGGCACGTGCGGTGGCGGAGCCCAAAGTTGAGCAGTATGTCCTGCGGTGGCAAGCTCGGTGGAGTGATCGTTGGAATTCGATGGTGTCCGTGGGTGAAAGCCAAGACATTGTGGTGAGTCGATACTGGCGCGAAAGCGATGGCGCTGCCGCGGGCGACAGCCGATTCAATACCCGAAGTCGTCAGCTGAGTTGGCAAAACGACATTCGTTTGGGGGGCGACAACTTGACCTTGTTGGCCGAGCAGCGCGAGGACAAGGTTGACAGCTCGACCGCATATACCGTCACTCAACGCCGCATCAGTGCGCTTGCTGCTTCGTACGCGCTGAAACGCTCTTCGTGGGACGCCTTGCTGACGGCACGACATGACCGCAACTCCCAGTTTGGCTCGTTTGCTAACTGTGCTATGTCTGGCGGATACAAGCTCAACGAGCGTTGGCGTTTGATTGGCAGTGTCGGCACCACGTTCCAAGCGCCCAGTTTTAACCAGCTCTACTGGCCAAGTTTTGGCAATCCCGATCTCGCGCCTCAGAAAGGCCGGGCGCAAGAGTTGGGTGTGCGCTATCAACAGGGCCGCACCCGAGCCAGTGCGGTGGTGTATCGCAACGACGTCAAGGGTTTTATCGACCCAGCCACTAACAATCAATTCAGCCTTGCTGTGCTTAAAGGAATCACCTTAGCTTGGGAGCATTCCTGGGGCTCAACAGCGGTGGCGTTGTCCTATGACCGATCCGACCCGCGCCTAAAGCCCAGCAATGACCGCGTTACAAGGGTGGCACGAGATATGTTGCGGGCACAGCTCAGCTATCGGGCGGGTGCTTGGAAGCCTTTTGCGGAGTTACGTCTATCGAGCGACAGGGAGGACACCCGTTTTCCCTCGAGGGTCAGATTGGCTGGCTACGGTGTGGTGAACGTCGGTGCAAGCTATCAAATCAATCCCAATCTCAGTTTGGCTGTGCGAGTCAATAACCTAACTGACAAAGCGTATTCGCTGGCCGACGGGTTCTCTACGCCGGGACGAAATGCCTTCGTGTCTTTGCAGTGGCAAGACTGAGGTGCGTGCCATGAAGGCCTTTGTTCCAGCATGCGTTTTTCCTTGTGATGGGGGAAAGGCGGCATGACTCAGAGACTTTCTGGCCCGCAACGCATCATCTGCCTGACCGAAGAAACCACCGAGTGGCTGTACGCACTCGGGCAGGAGGCGCGCATTGTCGGCATCAGCGGCTACACCGTGCGCCCGCGCCGCGCGCGCGAGGAAAAGCCCAAGGTCAGCGCGTTTTTGAGCGCCAAGATCGACAAGATCTTGGCGCTCCAGCCCGACTGCGTGTTTGGGTTCTCCGATTTGCAGGCCGACATTGCGGCGGCGCTGATCCGCGCCGGTGTGCAAGTCACGGTGTTCAACCAGCGCAGCGTGGACGAGATTTTTGCCATGCTGTACCAGGTGGCGGCGATGGTGGGTTGTGCCGACCGGGGTGAGGCGCTGATGGCCGAGATGCGCGCTGGCTTGGCCACCATCGCGGCCGATGTGGCCGCTTTGCAGGCGGCGGGCAAACGCCGACCGCGCGTGTTTTTCGAGGAATGGGACGAGCCGCACATCAGCGCCATTCGCTGGGTCTCGGAGTTGCTGGGCGTGGCGGGTGGTGACGATGTGTTTCCCGAGCTGGCGCAGCAGCCGATGGGGCGCGACCGCATCATTGCCAACGGCGCTGACATCGTGGCGCGTGCGCCCGACATCGTGATCGGCTCCTGGTGCGGCAAGAAGTTTCGCCCGGAGAAGGTGGCGGCGCGCCCCGGTTGGTCCGATGTGCCTGCGGTGCGGCACGCGCAGCTGTTTGAGATCAAGTCGGCCGACATCCTGCAGCCGGGGCCAGCGGCTCTGACCGACGGGGTGGCGCAGTTGCACCGCATTGTGCGGCGCTGGATGGAGCAGCATGGCTGAGCGTTGGTGCCGCCGCTGGATTGCGCTGGCGTTGTGTCTCGGCGCTGGCTGGGTATGGGCCCAGCCGGTGGCGGTGCAAGACGATCTGGGCCGGCGTGTGGCGCTGGACAAGCCCGCGCAGCGGGTGGTGAGCGTGCTGCCGTCGTTGACGGAAACCGTGTGTGCCTTGCAGCGCTGTGAGCGGCTGGTCGGGGTGGACCGGTACTCCAGCTGGCCGGCCTCGGTGCGGCGCTTGCCGCAGGTGGGCGGCGGTCTGGACCCGAGTGTGGAGGCGATCGTGGCGCTGCGGCCCGATGTGGTGCTGATGGCGCGTTCGGCGCGCGGTGGTCAGCGCTTGGAGTCGCTGGGTGTGTCGGTGGTGTACCTAGAGCCACAACACCACGCCGATGTGCGGCGCGCGCTGCAGGTGGTGGGCGCGCTGCTGGCGGTGCCCCCGGTCGAGGTGCAGCGGGTCTGGGCCGGCATGGACCGCGCGCTGACCCAGGCCGCTGGGCTTGTGTCGGCCGACCGGCGGCAACAGCGGGTGTATGTTGAGGTCAGCCCTGCACCCTACGCAGCGGGTGAGGCCTCGTTTGTGGGTGAAACCCTGCAGCGCCTGGGCCTTGGCAATGTGGTGCCGCGCGAGCGTGGCGCCTTTCCCCTGCTGTCGCCCGAATGGGTGGTCCAGTCACAGCCCGACGTGATGGTGCTGGGCCAGCAGCACCGGGCGGGTTTGGCGGCGCGTCCGGGCTGGGCCAAGCTGTCGGCAGTGGTCGGCCAGCGTGTGTGTGCTTTTGACGAAGCCACCTGGGACACCTTGGTGCGTCCCGGACCGCGCTTGGCCGAAGGCGCACAGGCGCTGGCGCGTTGTGTGGCGCAGTTGCCGCCGCCGGCGCGTTGATGCCGCTGTGACACGATTGGCGCCCATGTTGCCCCGCACAGCTGCACCCGTTCAACGCTCGTCCCGCCCGCGTGGCCTGTGGGTGACGCTGGCGGTGCTTGGCTTGTCGCTGCTGGTGGGCGCACTGGGGCTGGCGGTCGGCAGCACCGGGCTGGAGCCGGTATCGGCCTGGGCCAGTGACCCGGTGGCCTGGCAAATTGTGTGGGACATCCGCGCGCCCCGCACCGTAGGCGCTTGGGCGGCCGGCGCCTTGCTCGGACTGGCGGGTGCGGTGGCGCAGGGTCTGTTTCGCAACCCGC
>CAMBOY010000102.1 GCA_945869245.1 Hydrogenophaga intermedia | reverse complement strand
GCATGCACGAGTTGGTGCAGCTCTCGGGTTCGCGTGGTGTGCAAGAAGTGGTGATCGGCATGGCCCACCGTGGCCGCCTAAACGTGTTGGTCAACACCTTGGGCAAAAAGCCGGCCGACCTGTTCGCCGAGTTCGAACACAAGGCTTCTGAGGATTTGCCCGCTGGCGACGTGAAGTACCACCAGGGCTTCAGCTCGGACATCACCACTCCCGGCGGTCCGGTGCACCTGACGTTGGCGTTCAACCCCTCGCACTTGGAGATTGTCAACCCTGTGGTGGAAGGTTCGGTGCGTTCGCGCCAAGAGCGCCGCAAGGACCGCGAGGGCGACAGCGTGTTGCCGATTTTGGTGCACGGCGATGCCGCTTTTGCGGGCCAGGGCGTGGTCATGGAGACCTTGGCCTTGTCGCAGACCCGTGGTTACTACACCGGTGGCACGGTGCACATCGTCATCAACAACCAGATTGGTTTCACCACCAGCGACCCGCGCGACACGCGCTCCACGCTGTATTGCACCGACGTGGTCAAGATGATTGAGGCGCCGGTGCTGCACGTCAACGGCGACGACCCGGAGGCCGTGGTGTTTTGCACCCAGTTGGCGCTTGACTACCGCCAGGAGTTCAACAAAGACGTGGTGATCGACATCATCTGCTTCCGCAAACTGGGCCACAACGAGCAGGACACGCCTGCGCTGACCCAGCCGCTGATGTACAAAAAGATTGCCCAGCACCCCGGTACCCGCAAGCTCTACGCCGACAAGCTGGCGGCCCAAGGACTGGGCGAGACCTTGGGCGACGACATGGTCAAGGAGTACCGCCAAGCGATGGACGAGGGCCGCCACGCCAAGGACTTCACCATCACCAATATGCACAACAAGTTTGTGGTCGATTGGTCGCCTTACCTCAAAGCCAAGTGGACCGACGCTGGCGACACCTCTATTCCCGAGAAGGACTGGAAGCGCGTCGCCGAGATCATGACCACCATCCCCAAAGAGGTGACCCCCCACAACCTGGTCCGAAAGGTCTACGAAGACCGCGCGGCCATGGGCCGGGGCGAGGTCAACGTCGACTGGGGTATGGGCGAACACATGGCGTTTGCCACCTTGGTGGCCTCGGGCTACGGCATTCGCCTCTCCGGCGAAGACTGCGGTCGCGGCACCTTCACACACCGCCACGCGGTGATTCACGACCAGAACCGCGAAAAGTGGGACGGCGGCACCTACATCCCGCTGCAGCACATCAGCCCCGACCAGGCGCAGTTCACCGTCATCGACTCGTTGCTGTCCGAAGAAGCGGTGCTGGGCTTTGAGTACGGCTTTGCCAGCAACGACCCCAACACCCTGGTGATCTGGGAAGCGCAGTTCGGCGACTTCTTGAACGGCGCTCAGGTGGTGGTGGACCAGTTCATCGCCAGCGGTGAGGTCAAGTGGGGCCGCTTGAACGGTCTGACCTTGATGCTGCCACATGGCTACGAAGGCCAGGGCCCCGAGCACAGCTCGGCGCGCATTGAGCGCTTTATGCAACTCGCCGCCGACACCAATATGCAGATCGTGCAGCCGACTACGGCCAGCCAGATCTTCCATGTGCTGCGCCGCCAAATGATTCGCCCGCTGCGCAAGCCGCTGGTGATCTTCACGCCCAAGTCCCTGCTGCGCAACAAGGACGCGACCTCGCCGCTGGTGGAATTCACCAAAGGCTCGTTCCAGACCGTGATTCCGGAGCAAAACGCCGACGTGGTCAAAAAGGCCGACAAGGTCAAGCGCATCATCTGCTGCTCGGGCAAGGTGTATTACGACCTGATCAAGAAGCGCGAGGAAAAAGGCGCCGACGACGTGGCCATCATCCGCGTGGAGCAGCTCTATCCCTTCCCGCACAAGGCGTTTGGTGCCGAGGTCAAGCGCTTCTCCAACGCCGCCGACATCGTGTGGTGCCAGGACGAGCCGCAAAACCAGGGCGCCTGGTTCTACGTGCAGCACCAGATCCACGAGAACATGCTGGACGGCCAAAAGCTCGGTTACGCCGGACGCGCCGCGTCCGCTTCGCCGGCGGTGGGCTACGCCCACTTGCACCAGGAGCAGCAAAAAGCCCTGGTCGAGGCCGCCTTCAGCAAGCTCAAGGGCTTCTTGCTCACCAAGTAATTTGTTTTTGTGGCCAGTGAGGGCGGCGGCTGTGCTGCCCCTGGCTCAACTCAACGCACAACAGGATTCAAGAAAATGGCAATCGTAGAAGTCAAAGTTCCGCAGCTCTCCGAATCGGTGGCCGAAGCCACGCTGCTGCAGTGGAAGAAAAAAGTGGGTGAGGCCGTCGCAATCGACGAAATCCTCATCGAAATCGAAACCGACAAGGTGGTGCTCGAATGCCCGGCCCCCTCGGCTGGCGTGATCGTCGAGATCGTGCAGGGCGACGGCGCCACCGTGGCGGCCGACCAGGTCATCGCCAAGATCGACACCGCCGCTGTGGCCGGCGCCGCTGCGCCGGCACCCGCTGCCGCTGCAGTGGCAGCTGCCGCACCGGCCGCCGCCGCCGCCGCGCCGGCGTCCACCAGCAAAGCCGGTGTGGCCATGCCCGCCGCCGCCAAGCTGATGGCCGACAACGGCATGGCCGCTGGCTCGGTCGCTGGCACCGGCAAAGACGGCCGCGTCACCAAGGGCGATGTGCTGGCCGCTGCCGCCGCGCCCAAAGCTGTGGCTGCGCCCGCCGCCATCCCCACCGGTGTGCCCACCAAGGCCCTGCCGCAGGTCGCCACCGTGGCCCCCGATCTGGGCGACCGCCCCGAAGAGCGCGTGCCCATGACCCGCCTGCGCGCCCGCGTCGCAGAGCGTCTGCTGCAGTCGCAGGCCACCAACGCCATCCTGACCACTTTCAACGAAGTGAACATGGCCCCGGTCATGGACATGCGCAAGAAGTTCCAGGACAAGTTCGAGAAAGAGCACGGCGTCAAGCTCGGCTTCATGAGCTTCTTCGTCAAGGCCGCGGTGCACGCCCTCAAGAAATACCCGGTGCTCAACGCCTCGGTCGATGGCAACGACATCGTCTACCACGGCTACTTCGACATCGGTATCGCTGTGGGTTCGCCCCGTGGTTTGGTGGTGCCCATCATCCGCAACGCCGACCAAATGAGCTTTGCCGACATCGAGAAAAAGATCGCCGAATTTGGCCAAAAAGCCAAAGAAGGCAAGATTGGTCTGGACGACTTGACCGGCGGTACGTTCTCAATCTCCAACGGCGGCACCTTTGGCTCCATGCTGTCGACGCCCATCATCAACCCGCCGCAGTCGGCCATCCTGGGCGTACACGCCACCAAGGACCGCGCAGTCGTGGAAAACGGCCAAGTGGTGGTGCGCCCGATCAACGACCTGGCCATGAGCTACGACCACCGCATCATCGACGGCCGCGAAGCCGTGTTGGGTCTGGTGGCGATGAAGGAAGCGCTGGAAGATCCCGCCCGTTTGCTCTTTGACATCTAATTGGGTCTATAAGGTTTGCCATGCGCAGAGTCTTAATAATCTTTATTGGTTTTTTTCTTTGTGCAATGGCAAACGCTGAGGAACCCAACTCAATTTCTCGGGTGGAAAAGAATTGTTTGTCTGCAATAAATTCTCACTCTACTTTGAGTACGGCTCAAAAAGCCGATGCGATTGAGTGTATGGCTTATTTGCGTGGATTGTGGGATGGTTATTCACAGTCTAGTGAGTACGGGGGAAGTGTTTTTTGTCCTGTTGCTCCTGTTAGTGCGTTGGACATGGCTCGAATTTTCGTTGCGGCCTCTGCTGCGACACCGAAAGAGGTACGTGAAATACGAGGGGGTGCACCCTTTCTCTTCGCTGTCGCTTTGTCCAAACGATTGCCCTGTTTAAATAAATGAAGTTAACAAAGGCTGGAGCTAAGCACTTTCACGGGACCAAGCTCTTGGCGGAGGTCGATCTTCGTGATGTGAAGGTCGTTGTCGTTCGTGAACGGGATTTGTTGCAACTTTGCTTTCTTGGCAGTGATGGAGCTTCCTCTTACTCGTATACGTTTGAGATATCACTTGATGAGTTCTCTGAAATTCAAACCTCGGTTTTTGAAAAGCTTCGAAAAATCGATAACCCAAAGGCTTTAAAATGAGTTCACAATTTGACCTTGTTGTCATCGGCGCCGGTCCCGGCGGCTATATCGCGGCGATTCGCGCGGCCCAGCTGGGCTTTAAGGTCGCTTGTATCGACGAGTGGAAAAACGCGGCGGGCGGTCCCGCTCCGGGCGGCACCTGCACCAACGTGGGTTGCATCCCGTCCAAGGCGCTGCTGCAGTCGTCTGAGCATTTCGATCACGCCAACCACCACTTCGCCGACCACGGCATCAGCACCGGCAAGGTGACGATGGACGTGGCCAAGATGATTGGCCGCAAAGACACCGTGGTGAAGCAGAACAACGACGGCATCCTCTACCTGTTCAAGAAGAACAAGGTCACCTTTTTCCACGGCCGCGGCAGCTTCGCTGGCAAAACCGACGCTGGCTACGAGATCAAGGTCTCAGGTGCCAAGGAAGAGGTCGTCACCGGCAAACAGATCGTGGTCGCCACCGGCTCGAATGCCCGTGCGCTGCCCGGTGTGGCCTTCGACGAAGAGACTGTGCTGTCCAACGACGGCGCGCTGCGCATTGGTGCGGTGCCCAAGAAGCTGGCGCTGATCGGCTCGGGCGTGATTGGCCTGGAAATGGGCTCGGTTTGGCGCCGTCTGGGCGCGGACGTCACCATCCTAGAAGGTCTGCCGACCTTCCTGGGTGCGGTGGACGAGCAGATCGCCAAAGAGGCCAAAAAAGCCTTTGACAAGCAGGGCCTGAAGATCGAGCTCGGCGTCAAAGTCGGCGAGATCAAGACCGGCAAAAAAGGCGTGTCCATCGCCTACACCAACGCCAAAGGCGAAGCGCAACAGCTCGACGCCGACAAGCTGATCGTCTCGATCGGTCGCGTGCCCAACACCATCGGCTTGAACGCCGAAGCGGTGGGCCTGCAGCTCGACGAGCGCGGCGCGATTGTGGTGGACGGCGACTGCAAGACCAACCTGCCCGGCGTGTGGGCGGTGGGCGATGTGGTGCGTGGCCCCATGCTGGCGCACAAGGCGGAGGAAGAGGGTGTGGCGGTGGCTGAGCGCATGGCGGGACAGCATGGCCATGTCAACTTCAACACCATTCCCTGGGTCATCTACACGAGTCCAGAGATTGCCTGGGTTGGTGAGACTGAGCAGCAGCTCAAGGCGCGTGGCGCCGCATACAAAGCCGGCACCTTCCCCTTCTTGGCCAATGGCCGGGCGCGGGCACTGGGCGACACCACGGGCATGGTCAAATTCTTGGCCGACGCCACCACCGACGAGATACTGGGTGTGCACATCGTCGGCCCGATGGCGTCTGAGCTGATCGCCGAAGCCGTGGTGGCCATGGAGTTCAAGGCCAGCGCCGAGGACATCGCGCGCATTTGCCACGCGCACCCCTCGCTCAGCGAAGCGACCAAGGAGGCCGCGCTGGCGGTGGACAAGCGCACGCTGAACTTCTGACCGACTAGATCGCACGGCTTTGAGGGGCGTGCGATCATTGCGGCATGACTGTTCAAGCCACCTATGAAGCCGCGCTCGCCGAGCGCGGCTTTTCTTCTGATCCTGCCCAATTGCGCGCCGTGGCCGAGCTCGAGCGTTGCGCGACCGACTGGGCACGCTACAAACAGAAGCGCTCCAACTCCCTCAAGAAGCTCATCAATCGCCCCGAGGTGCCCAAAGGCGTCTACATGCACGGCGGGGTGGGGCGGGGCAAAAGCTTTTTGATGGACCTGTTTTTCAACGCCGTGCCATTGAAGCGCAAGACCCGGCTGCACTTCCACGAATTCATGCGCGAGGTGCACCGCGAACTGCGCGAACTGCAAGGCATCCAGAACCCGCTGGATGTGCTGGGGCAGCGCATGGCACAGCGCTACAAACTCATCTGCTTCGACGAGTTTCATGTGGCGGACGTGACCGACGCCATGATCCTGCACCGGCTGCTGGACGCCTTGTTTGCCAACGGCGTGGGTTTTGTCACCACCTCCAACTTTCACCCCGACGGGCTCTATCCCAACGGGCTGCACCGCGACCGCATTTTGCCGGCCATCGAGCTGCTCAAGGACAAGCTGGCTGTGATCAACGTCGACAACGGCACCGACTACCGGGGCCGGGTGCTCACGCACATCGACCTCTACCACGCCCCCCTGGGGCCAGCGGCCGACGCCGCCATGCAAGCGGCTTTTGCGCAACTGGCTGAGGCACACGACGAAAGCCAGACGCTGCTGATTGAGTCGCGCGAAATTCGCTCGGTGCGCCGCGCCGGTGGCGTGGTGTGGTTCGATTTCCGCACCCTGTGTGGCACCCCGCGTTCACAAAACGATTATCTGGAGCTGGCCACGCGCTTTCACACCATTTTGTTGTCCAACGTGCCGCAGATGGGTGTGCAGCAGGCGTCCGAGGCGCGGCGCTTCACCTGGCTGATTGACGTGCTGTACGACCGGCGTGTCAAGCTGGTGATGTCGGCCGCTGTGGCGCCCGATGCTTTGTATGTGCAGGGGCCGATGTCGCACGAGTTTCCTCGCACCGTCTCGCGTTTGGGCGAGATGCAATCCCAAGAATTCCTGTCTTTGGAGCACCGGCTGGTGGACACCGGTCTGACCTGAGCGCCGGGGTCCGCGGCCTGGGCGCTGCCGCAGCCTTGGCGCAGCAATCCGATCAGAGTGGCTCGAATCGGATCACGGCCAGCGACAAATTGTCGCCGCCGCCCTCGGCGCGGGTGCGCGCCTTGCCAATCAACAATTCGCAGGCTTCGCGTGGCGGCAGCAGGTGCAAGGTGTTGCCCAGCTCATTGGGCATGAAGTAGTGCCACAGACCGTCGCTGCACAGCAGCAGGGCGTCGCCAGTGTGCATTTCGGGGACGTGGTGCACATCCATGGGCGGTTCCGCGTCGGTCCCCAGGCAGCCCATCAAAATGTTGCTGTGTGGGTGGTTGTGCGCCTCGGCTTCGGTGAGCTGGCCTTGGTTGATGAGGTTTTGCACATAGGAATGGTCCAGTGTGCGGTGCACCAGCCGTCCTTGGCGAAAGTGGTAGATGCGCGAATCGCCGGCATGCACCCAGTGGCTGCTGCGGTCGGGCATGACCAAGGCCGCGACCATGGTGCTGTGGGGTTCTTGCTCGGCCGACACGGCCGTGAGCCGAATCACAGTGTGCGACTCCTTGACCATTTTGAGCAAGGTCTCGGACGGGTTGTCTGAATACGGATCGAAGCGCTCAAACAACTGGCGTGCGGTCAACATCACTTGGTCGGCGGCGGTGCGCCCACCGCTGCGGCTGCCCATGCCATCGGCCAGCACCGCCAGCAGACAGCTGGCGTGGCGGGGGTGCTGTATCAGCAGCACCTGGTCTTGTTGGTAATCCCGGTCGCCGCGGTGAATGCCGGTGGCCGCAGCAATGCGATAGGCCTGTTGCGGTCGCGCGGCGGACTTGCGTTCGCCGTCGAACGGCATGGACAGGGACGGAAAGGGAGAGTCTTTCACCAGAGTCTCCACCAGGGCTTGTCGCTGTTTTGCAGCGCCTCGACCCGGGCGTATTGGCTTTGTGGGAAGTTGCTCTGGAGCACCCGCAGGGCATCGTCTCGCAAATCGGTCAATCCCATGGCTTGGTACGCGTGCACCAAAATGCCCAACGCTTCCTCTTGCGACGGCGCGCTGGGGTACTGGGTGATGGCGCTTTGGGCCCGGGCCACTGCCGCCACATAGGCCTGACGCTGAAAATAGTACCGCGCCACATTCACCTCGGACTGCGCCAGCGAATTGACGATGTAGGTCATGCGCTGCTGCGCGTCGGTGGCGTAGCGCGAGTTGGGGAAGCGGTTGACCAGCTCCTTGAAGGCCTCAAACGACAGCTTGGCCGACTTTTGGTCGCGCTCCGACAGGTCTTGCTTGGACAACCAACCCAAGATGCCCAGGTTGTCGTTGAAATTGACCAGCCCTTTGAGGTAGAGCGCGTAGTCAATGGCCGGGCTGGCCGGGTGCAAACGCAGGAAGCGTTCGATGGCGGCTTCGGCCTGGGCCGGTTCACCGGCCTTGTAGTGGGCAAAGGCTTTTTCGAGCTGGGCTTGTTGGGCCAGAGGGGTACCGGCGGCGCGGTTTTCCAGTTTCTCGAAGTAGCTGATCGCCTGCGTCAGGTTGCCCGCGTTGCGCTCCTCCATCGCTTCTTGGTAGATGCGGTTGGGGCTCCAGTCGGCGGTCGGATCCTTGGGTGTGGTGCTGCAGGCCGCAGCCAGGACGCCAAGTGCCAGGCTGGCGCACAGGGCGGATAATCGGGACAGAGCCATGAGGCACACACCTTTCGAGACAGGACACAACGGTTTGGCCCAGCAAATTATATCGACGCCCCCTGCACAGACGGGGCTGGTCAGTTCTGTTGGCGAAGTGGCCGACGATGCCGAAGACGCCGGCGAGGGCGAGCAGCGCGACTTTGTGGTGCCGCCGCAGTGGCATGGGGAGCGGCTGGACAAAACCATGGCCGAGGTGCTGGCCGAGTTCTCTCGCTCGTGGTTGCAGCAATTGCTGCAAGAGGGTTGTGTGCGCGTCAACGGCGTGGTGGCCACCAAAGCCGCGCAGCGCTGTGTGGCGGGGCAGTCGGTGTCGGTGTGCTTGCGTCCGACGCCGCAAGCGCGCGCGTTTCGGCCAGAGGCCATTGCGCTGGACGTGGTGCACGAAGACGAGCACTTGCTGGTGATCGCCAAGCCCGCTGGCATGGTGGTGCACCCCGCCGCTGGCCACTGGAGTGGCACGCTGCTCAACGCCTTGTTGGCGTACCACGGCCAGGCCAGCCACCTGCCGCGCGCAGGCATCGTGCACCGCTTGGACAAGGACACTTCGGGCCTGATGCTGGTGGCCAAGTCGCGCCAAACCATGGATGCCCTGGTACAGGCCATCGCCGAGCGCCGGGTGCAGCGCCGCTACATCGCGCTGGTGCATGGGCCATGGCGCCGCGCCGAGCGGGTGGAGGTGGAGCAAGCGATCGGCCGCGACCCGTCCAATCGCTTGCGCATGGCGGTGTTGCCGGCCCACAGCGGCGGGGCCAAGTCGGCTCAAACCACTTTTACCTGTGTCCACAGCGACGCGGCGGTGTCGGTGCTGGCGTGCAAGCTGCACACTGGGCGCACGCACCAGATTCGTGTGCACGCGGCCTGGCTGGGTCACCCGCTGCTGGGCGACGGGGTGTACGGTGGCCGACCCGACGGTGGCATCGCGCGCCAAGCCTTGCATGCCGCGCATCTGGCGTTGCCGCATCCGGTCACCGGTGCGCCACTGGCCTTCCATGCCACGCCGCCCCCCGATCTGCTGGCCGCCCTGCAACAGCGGGGGCTTGGATACAATCCAAGCTTGTGGGACGAGCTGGATTAAGAGCATCCCTCGCCCCCCTCCCGGCGCCATGGTGCTTGCGCCAAGGCGACACGCTGTGGCGGCTGGCCTTGCCCTGTGGGT
>CAMBOY010000101.1 GCA_945869245.1 Hydrogenophaga intermedia | reverse complement strand
AATCCCTTGGTCGCAGGTTCGAGCCCTGCACGCCCTACCAAAGCCTCAAAAGCCCCAAAAAGTTGTGCTACAATGCAGAGCTTCGCGGCTGTAGCTCAGTTGTATAGAGTACTTGGCTACGAACCAAGGGGTCGTGGGTTCGAATCCTGCCAGCCGCACCACACAGAAAAGCCTGCAGCCACAAGCTGCAGGCTTTTTCTTTTGTGCAGCCCTGTGGTGCTCGCATGCAGCCGGAGTCGACCCGATGAGCAAGGCCTTCACCAAAGAAACCGACCACGACGATGAAGACGGTGGTGCGGCCTTGCCCGCGCTGCCGGGTGGCAAGAACTACATCACCCGAGCAGGCTACGACCGCCTGCGCGCCGAGTGGCTGTTTCTGATGGACCAAGAGCGACCACGCATGGTCGAGATCGTGCACTGGGCTGCGAGCAACGGCGACCGATCAGAAAACGGCGACTATCTCTACGGCAAAAAACGCTTGCGTGAGATCGACCGCCGCATCCGCTTTTTGACCCAGCGGCTGGAACTGGCCGAGGTGGTGGACCCGTCGGTGCACCAGGGCAGCGACCAGGTGTTTTTTGGTGCCACGGTGACCTACGCCAACAGCGCCGGCGACGAAATCACCGTGACCATCTTGGGGGTAGACGAAGCCGACACCAGCGCGCGGCAAATCAGTTGGGTGGCACCAGTGGCGCGGGTGTTGCTCAAGGCGCGCGTGGGCGATGTGGTGCGACTGCCGTTGCCGGGTGGCGCCCAAGACCTGGAAGTGCTGGATGTGCAGTATCCAGCCCCCACGGGCACCTGATTAACTGCGGCTCTTGTAGCGCTGGGCCCGCGCCACCGACGCCGTGCGCTTGAGGCTGCGCAGCACCGCTGCCAAGTGCACCCGGTCGCGCACCGCCACCGTGAACCGGATGTCGGTGGCGTTTTGTGCCGGGTCGTCGCCCATGTCCACATGGGTGATATCGGCCTCGGCCTGGGCAATGGCAGAAGCCACCCGGGCCAGCACGCCCTTGCCATTGGTCACGGTCAGTGCGATGGTGGTGTCAAACGCCCGGATCGGATCTTCGGCCCATTCCACCGCCAAAAAGCGTTCGGCGTCGCGCGCCATCAAGCGTTTGCTGGTGCTGCAGTCTTCGGCGTGCACCACCAAGCCCTCACCCCGGCCCAGATAGCCCACGATGCGGTCACCCGGAATCGGGCGGCAGCAGGTCGCGTATTGCACCGACAGGCCTTCGCTGCCGTCGAGCGTGACCACGCCTTGGGTCAGAGCGTCCTCTTGGGCACCACCAAAGCGCTCCCGGCTGATCAGCAGGGGGTCGGGCTTCATGCCTTGTTCGGCCAGCAGCACAGCCAGCTTTTTGCCCACCATGGTGGCAATGCGCCGCCCCATGCCGATGTCGGCCAGCAAATCTTCGGGCGAGCGGTTGCCGGTGAAATGCAGCAACTTGTCCCAGGCGCTGCGCCAGGCGCCGTCGCGCGGTGGCAGCTGCGCAATGCCCTCGCTGCGCAGGGCTTGGGTCAGCATTTTGGCGCCCAGTTCGTGTGCGTGGTGTTGGGTCGAGGTCTTGAGCTGGTGCCGAATCTTGGAGCGCGCGCGTCCGGTTTTGACAAACGACAGCCAAGCTGGATTGGGTTCGGCTTGTGGGTCGGTGATGATGTTCACGGTGTCGCCGTTGCGCAGCTCGGTGCGCAGTGCCGCTGGCGTGCCATTGACAGTGGCCCCCACGGTGCGGTTGCCCACATTGCTGTGAATGGTGTAGGCGAAGTCCACCACGGTGGCGCCCCGAGGCAGTGAAATGATTTTGCTTTTGGGGGTGAACACATACACCGAATCGGGAAACAATTCGATCTTGATGTGGTCCCAAAACTCGCCGGCATCGCGGGTCTCTTGCTGAATGTCCAGCAAGGATTGCAACCATTGGTTGTCCAGATGCCGGGCGGACTCGCTGCCGGGCGCATTGGCTTTGTAGAGCCAGTGCGCCGCCACGCCCGATTCGGCCACCACATCCATGGTCTCGGTGCGCAGCTGGAACTCGATGTGGGTGCCCACCGGGCCGATCAAGGTGGTGTGCAGCGACTGGTAGCCGTTGATCTTGGGAATCGAGACATAGTCGCGGAACTTGCCCGGCACCGGTTTGTAGAGCTGGTGCAGCAAGCCCAGACCGGTGTAGCAGTGGGTCAGCTCGGGTACCACCACCCGAAAGCCATAAATGTCGGTGACCTGGGAAAACGATTTTTTGTCCTTGCTCATCTTTTGGTAGATCGAGAACAAGGTTTTTTCGCGGCCAAACACGCGGATCGGCATGCCGTGCGCGTCGAATGTGGCCTCTACCTCTTGCTGCACACGCGAGAGCAGGTCGCGCCGGCGCGAGCGGGTTTTGCCCAAGGCTTTGCTGAGCACCCCATAGCGCCACGGGTGCATGTAGCGAAAGCACAAGTCTTGCAGTTCGCGGTAGGTGTGGTTCAAGCCAAGCCGGTAGGCGATTGGGGCGTAGATCTCCAGCGTTTCGCGGCTGATGCGTTCCCATTTGCTGCGCGGCATATCGCCCATGGTGCGCATGTTGTGGGTGCGGTCGGCGAGCTTGATCAGCGTCACGCGCACGTCTTTGGCCATTGCCAGCAGCATCTTGCGAAACGACTCGGCTTGGTTTTGCTCGCGGCTGTCGAATTCCAGTTTTTCCAGCTTGGTCAGCCCGTCGACCAGGTCGGCCACCTGCGCGCCGAAGCGCTCAATCAGTTCGTGTTTGGTGATGCCACAGTCTTCGATGACGTCGTGCATCAGCGCGGCCATGATGGCTTGTGCGTCGAGTCGCCACACGGCGCATTGGGCGGCCACCGCAATGGGGTGGGTGATGTAGGGGTCGCCGTTTTTGCGCAGTTGCCCAAGGTGCGCTTCGTCTGCGAGCTTGTAGGCTTGCCGCACCGACTCGATGTCGCTGGCGCCCAGGTGTTCCAACTTGCCCAGCAAAGCGGCGAAGCTGGCTGCGGCGGCTGCAGAGGGAGAAGATGGCGTGGATTCTTTGAGCGACTCGGACGGCGTCATGGTGCTTACTGTAGCGCGTGCGGTGCTTGTTTGCTGGCGTGCGTGGTTTATGCAGCACACATACAAAAACACCGCCAGGTGGCGGTGTTTTGGGTGTGGTGGTCGTGGCCGATCAGGTGGGTACTTTTTTCAGCATTTCCAAGCCGACTTTGCCTTGGGCAATTTCGCGCAAAGCGGTCACGGCCGGCTTGTTCTTGGTTTCCACCCGGGGGGTATGACCTTGGCTCAACATGCGCGCACGGTAGGTCGCGGCCAGCACCAACTGAAAGCGGTTGGGGATTTTTTCCAGACAATCTTCAACAGTGATGCGGGCCATGTAGGCTCTCCGGTGCGGTGGTCAAAGGATATTCAGAGCGCCAAACACATCGCTGCGGGCGATGCGCTGCGCGCTAAAGCGCAGGCGCTGCGCGTGAACGATGGCTTTGAGATCGAACAAAGCGCGTTCAAACAACTCGTTGATTATAACGAAGTCGAAGTTTTTCGCCTGTGCCATTTCTTCGGCCGCGTTCTGCAGCCGTACCTCAATCACCTCGGCGCTGTCTTCGGCGCGCCGCTCCAGCCGCGAGCGCAGCTCAGTCCAGCTCGGCGGCAGCACAAAAATCAGCACCGCCGACGGGAACAGGCGCTTGACCTGCAAGGCGCCTTGGTAGTCGATTTCCAGCAGCACGTCCACGCCCTGGCTCATGCGCTGCTCAATCGCCGCTTTGGAGGTGCCGTAGCGGTTGCCGTGTACCGAGGCCCATTCCACAAAGGCGTCTTGCTGCACCATCTGGTCGAAGGTGTCGTTGCTCACAAAATAGTATTCGCGGCCATGCACTTCCTGCCCGCGCGGCGCCCGGGTGGTGTGCGAAATCGAGGGCATGACGCGGGCGTCCAGCTCCATCAGGGCCTTGACCAAGCTGGACTTGCCGGCTCCACTGGGCGCGGCCACCACAAAAAGATTGCCAGGGTATTGCATCGTCATTCCAGATTCTGAACCTGTTCGCGCATCTGTTCGATCAGCACTTTCATGTCCACGGAAATACGGGTCAGTTCCAAGCTGGACGATTTGGAGCCCAGGGTGTTGGCTTCCCGGTGCAATTCTTGGATGATGAAATCCAGCCGCTTGCCCATCTCGGAACCGGTGCGCAGCAGCCGATCGATTTCGTCGAGGTGGGCGTGCAGGCGGGTCAGCTCTTCGGCCACGTCGATGCGGATGGCAAAGGCGGTGGCCTCGGTCAGGGCGCGCTCGCGGGCGCTGTCGGCCGCCACGTCGGTCTGGCCCAGGGCTTCGTTCCAGCGCTCCAAAAAGCGCAGGCGCTGTTGCTCCACCAGTTGGGGGATCAAGGGTTGGGCGGTGCGCGCGAGTTGGCGCAGTTGTGCGGTGCGCTCCAGCAAGGTGTCGGCCAGGCGTTGTCCCTCGCGCTGGCGCGAGGCGAGCAGTTGCTGCAAGGCTTCGGCGGCAAAGCCCTGCAGCGCCACGGTCCAGGCGCTGGTGTCGGTGTCGCGCTGCTGTCCCCATTGCAGCGCTTCAGCCACCGACAAGGGCTGGGCGCTTGGCATGGCTTGCAGCACGGCGGCTTGGGCCGCGCACAAGCGCTGCAACGCACCGGCGCTGGGGGTCAAGCTGTTGGCGCTGGTGCGGCCTTCGACCCAGGCCCGCAACTCCACTTTGCCGCGTTTGAGGCCTTGTCCAATCAGTTCACGCAAGGCCGGTTCGGCCGGCCGCAGGTCGTCGGCGAGTTTGAACGACAGATCCAAAAAGCGGCTGTTGACCGAGCGCAACTCGACGCCCAGTTGCGGCGCGCTGTCGGTGGATTCAGCCGTTGCCGACGGATCACCGGCCACGGCGCCATGGACCATGGCGTAGCCGGTCATACTGTAAACTGGCATGGAGCTGTATTCCTGTAGTTTTTGATTGTTTGTTGCCCAGAGGCCTGGAGCGTCCACCGATTATGTCAAAGGTCAAGCCCGCGCCACTGCCGCCGGACACCCAGGTGGGTGGCTACCGCATTGTGCGCAAATTGGCCGCTGGCGGGTTCGGTTTGGTGTACTTGGCCCTGGACGCCGACGGTCAGCAGGTGGCGATCAAGGAATACATTCCCGCCACCTTGGCCACCCGCGATCCGGGCCAGCTCTCGCCCAAGGTGGCGCCCGAGAAGCTGTCGCTCTACCGCCTGGGCCTCAAAAGTTTCTTCGAAGAGGGCCGTGCGCTGGCCCAGATTTCGCACGCATCGGTGGTGAGCGTTCTCAACTTTTTCCGCGAGAACGAGACCGTTTATATGGTGATGAACTATCTTGACGGCGCTTCGCTGCAAGACTACGTCATCATTTCTCGCGATCTCAAGCGCCCCAAAATTCTGCGTGAGTCGACCATCCGCTCGCTGTTCGACGAGGTGCTGCGGGGTTTGCGCATCGTGCATCAGCACAAAATGCTGCATCTCGACATAAAACCAGCCAATATCTTCATTACCGACGACAACCGCGCGGTATTGATCGATTTTGGCGCGGCGCGCGAAGTGCTCAGCAAAGAGGGCAATTTTGTGCGCCCGATGTACACACCGGGTTTTGCTTCGCCCGAGATGTACCGCCGCGATTCCTCCATGGGGCCGTGGACCGATATGTACGCGATTGGCGCTTGTATCTACGCCTGTATGCACGGCTACCCGCCACCGGACGCGCCGCAGCGCCAGGAAAAGGACCGATTGCCCACCAATATGGCGCGATTGCGCGGCATCTACTCCGATAATCTGATTGAAGTGGTGCAGTGGTGCATGGCCATGGACGCCCAAAATCGCCCGCCTTCGGTGTTTGCGCTGCAAAAAGAATTGTCCCGACCGGGCGCGCGCTCGTACACCAAGCTGTCGGTGACCGAGCGCATGCGCATGCAATTGGACAATATGGTGGCCGATGCGGTCGCACCCAAAGCCTCGACCGTGGGCGGAGCGCCCAAACGATGAAATTCTCGGTCCATCAAAACAGCCAGCAGGGCGCGCGCGAACGCAACGAAGACCGCATGGCGTATTGCTACACCCGCCAGTCGTGCCTGCTGATGCTGGCCGACGGCATGGGCGGGCACCCGGAAGGGGCGACGGCGGCGCACCTGGCGCTGCAAGTGCTGTCGGGCCGTTTTCAGAAGCTGGCGCAGCCGCTGTTGCGCCAAGTGCCGGCGTTTCTGTCCGATGGTTTGCTGCACGCGCACCACCACATCATCCGCTACGCGGCCGACAAAGGCATGCTCGACACGCCCAGAACCACTCTGGTGGCGGCGGTGATCGAACGCAACCAGTTGTATGGCATCCACTGTGGCGATTCGCGCTTGTACGTGGTGCGTGGCAACGGGGCTGTGTTGCGCACCCGCGACCACTCGATGCTCGAGCGGCAAAAAACCGCCGCGGGTCTGCCGCCGGCCAACCGCAATTTGCTTTTGAGCTGTCTGGGCTCGCCGTCGGTGCCGGTGTTTGACCTCAGCGGCCCAATCGAGCTGCGCAGCGGCGACCGCATCTTGTTGTGCTCGGACGGCTTGTGGTCGGTGCTCAACGACGGCGAGTTGGTGCGTGGTTTGGGGCAGGGCCCGCTGGATGAAGCGGTGGACCGTTTGGTGGACGAGGCACTGCGCCGCGCCGGCTCCCGATCCGACAACGTGAGCGCGCTGGCGGTCGATTGGGAAGCGCAGGACGACTTCCGCACCACCCGGGTGAGCACCGAGGCGCTGCCCGAAGGCGTGTTCTCGTCCACGCTGGACGCCAACGCCGCCCAGCAAGCGAGCGAGAGTGTGTGGGACATGGACGACGAAACCATTGAGCGCACCATCGCCGAAATCAACGAAGCGATCCGCCGCACCGCGGCGCGCAAACCCTGAACCCCAGCGAAAGATACCCATGACCGACTATGCCCGCGCCGACGGCCGCGCCTTGGACGCTTTGCGCCCGGTGCGTTTGACCCGCCAGTTCACCATCCACGCCGAAGGTTCGGTGCTGATCGAATGTGGCCAGACCCGTGTGCTGTGCACCGCCTCTGTGGAGGAGCGGGTGCCGCCGCACAAGCGCGGCAGCGGTGAGGGCTGGGTGACGGCCGAATACGGCATGCTGCCGCGCGCCACCCACACCCGCAGCGACCGCGAGGCGGCCAAAGGCAAACAAAGTGGCCGCACCCAAGAGATTCAGCGTCTGATCGGACGCTCGCTGCGCGCGGTGTTTGACCTAAAAGCGCTGGGTGAGCGCACACTCACCATTGACTGTGATGTCTTGCAGGCCGACGGCGGCACCCGCACAGCGGCCATCACCGGTGCGTTTGTGGCCGCTCACGACGCGGTGTCGCGCTTGTTGGCCGACGGCAAGTTGACAGCCTCCCCGATCCGCGACCATGTGGCGGCGGTGTCAGTGGGCATTCACCAAGGCGTGCCACTCTTGGACCTGGCGTATGTGGAAGACTCTGCCTGCGACACCGACATGAATGTGGTGATGACCGGTGCCGGGCATTTTGTGGAAGTGCAGGGCACGGCCGAGGGCGCGGCTTTTGACCGCGCCGAAATGAACGCTTTGCTGGACCTGGCGGACGCCGGCATCCAAGAATTGGTTCGTCTGCAGCGCCAGGCGCTGGGGCTGGCATGAACCCGAGTGGCCCGCTGCGGCGGCTGGTGCTGGCGTCAAACAACGCCGGCAAGCTCGCCGAGCTGCAGGCTTTGCTGGCGCCGCTGGGTGTGGCGCTGGTGCGCCAGGCCGATCTGGGTGTGGGCGAGGCGCCCGAACCGCACCGCACCTTTATTGAAAACGCCTTGTCCAAAGCGCGTTTTGCCGCCGCCCACACCGGCTTGCCCGCCTTGGCCGACGACGCAGGCCTGTGTGTCGACGCCTTTGGCGGCTTGCCGGGGGTGGACACGGCCTACTACGCCACCCAGTTTGGTTACCCCAAGGGCGACGACCACAATGTGCGCGCCTTGTTGGAGCAGATGCAAGGCCAGAGCAACCGGCGCGCGGCGCTGGTCAGCACCCTGGTCGCCGTGCGCAGCGCAGACGACCCGGAGCCGCTGGTGGCGGTGGGTCGGGCCGCTGGACTGATCACCGAAGCGCCACAGGGTGACGGTGGCTTTGGTTTCGACCCGGTCATGTTCTTGCCCGAACTGGGCAAAACCTTTGCCGAGTTGCCAGCCGAAGAAAAGAACCGCCACAGCCACCGTGGCCAGGCGGCCTTGCGCATGCGCGAGCTGATGCGCACCTGCTGGTGGCCTGACCATTGAGCCAGGAATCGGCGCAAATGAGTACCCGTTCGATATCGATCGCAGCAGAAGCCCACACAGCCGCCGGACCCGATTGGCGCGATGTGGCGCACTGGATGCGCCCCGGCACCTTGCAGCTGCAAGGCTTGCCACCGCTGTCGCTCTACATCCATTTGCCCTGGTGTTTGCGCAAATGTCCGTATTGCGACTTCAATTCGCACGAATGGGGTGCCAACAGCGGCGATCTACCGGAATCTGCCTATCTGGATGCGCTACAGGCCGATCTTGTGTCGGCCCTGCCCTTGGTCTGGGGTCGGGCGGTGCACACCGTGTTCATTGGTGGTGGCACGCCCAGCCTGTTCTCGCCTGCGGGGATTGAGCGCTTGCTCAACCAGGTGCGGGCCCTGCTGCCGCTGGTGCCAGACGCCGAAATCACCCTCGAAGCCAATCCTGGCACGTTTGAGAAAGACCGTTTCCGCGCCTACCGGGCGGCGGGTGTGACCCGCCTCTCCATCGGGGTGCAAAGCTTTTCTGACGCCCATTTGTTGGCCATTGGCCGGGTGCACGACGGTGCCCAGGCCCGTGCGGCGGTGGCCGAGGCGGCCGAGTGTTTTGACACCTTCAACCTCGACCTGATGTACGCCCTGCCGGGGCAGACGCTGGCGCAGCTGCAGGCCGATCTGGCCACCGCGCTGTCGTTTGCGCCGCCGCACCTGTCGGTCTACCACCTGACGCTGGAGCCCAACACCTATTTCGCCAAGTACCCACCCGCCTTGCCACCCGAGGACGACGCCTGGGACATGCTGGATGCCATCACCGCGGGCACGGCGGCGGCTGGCCTGCAGCGCTATGAAGTCTCGGCCTACGCGCGGCCCGGTCACCGCTGCGGCCACAACCAGAACTACTGGCAGTTTGGCGACTACTTGGGCATTGGTGCGGGCGCGCACAGCAAGTTGAGTTTTGCCCACCGCATCATGCGCCAGGTGCGGCTGCGCGACCCACGCCGCTACATGGAGGGCGCAGCGCGCGGTGACGCGGTGGCGCAGACCGAGGCGGTCCAACGCAGCGAGTTGCCGTTTGAGTTCATGCTCAACGCCTTGCGGCTGTGCGACGGCTTTTCGCTCAAGGACTTTGCCGCCACCACCGGCCTGCCGCTGTCGGTGATCGACGCGCCCATGAAAAAAGCCAGCGCGTCGGGCTGGCTGGTGGTCGATGGGGACTGGGTGCGTCCCACCGAGCGGGGTTTTGATTTGCTGAGCGACGTGCAGTCGCTGTTTTTGCCCGGCTGAAGGCCAAGACCCGGGCG
>CAMBOY010000100.1 GCA_945869245.1 Hydrogenophaga intermedia | reverse complement strand
CAAGGGCAATAGGCACTCACCACCAGCCCCAGCGCGGCCCCAGCACCATGAGCGCCACGCCCAGACCAAAACCCAGCCCAGCGTAGACCAAGCCTTGCAGCAACCGGTTGGTGTGGCGTTGCTCGGCCAGCAGCGCCTGCAACTCGGCTTGTGCGGTGTCTGGGCGGTGGGCCAAATAGTCGTGCAAGAGCCGCGGAATGGCCGGCAGCAGCTTGGCGTATTGCGGCGCCTCGGCGCGCAGCCGCTCCCAGAGCTTTTTGGGGCCGACCTGGTCGACCATCCACTTCTCCAAAAACGGCTTGGCGGTATGCCACAGGTCCAATTCCGGGTCGAGATCGCGGCCCAAGCCCTCAATATTGAGCAGGGTTTTTTGCAAGAGCACCAGCTGCGGCTGGATTTCAACATGAAAGCGGCGCGAGGTCTGGAACAAGCGCATCAGCACCATGCCAAGCGAGATTTCCTTGAGCGGACGGTCAAAATACGGCTCACACACGGCCCGAATGGCCGACTCCAACTCATCTACCCGCGTATGGGCTGGCACCCAGCCCGACTCGATGTGCAGCTCGGCCACGCGCTTGTAGTCGCGGCGAAAAAATGCGGTGAAGTTTTGCGCCAGATACTCTTTGTCGAACTCGGTGAGGGTGCCCACGATGCCAAAGTCGAGCGAGATGTAGCGCCCAAAGGTCTCGGGCGCCACACTCACCTGGATATTGCCTGGGTGCATATCGGCGTGGAAAAAGCCGTCGCGAAACACCTGGGTGAAAAAAATAGTCACGCCGTCGCGCGCCAGTTTGGGAATGTCTACCCCGCGCTGGCGCAACTCGTCGACCCGGTTGATCGGCAGCCCGTGCATGCGCTCCATCACCATCACCTCGGTGTGGCAATAGTCCCAAAACATCTCGGGGATCAACACCAGGTTGAGATCCGACATATTGCGGCGCAGCTGCGCGGCGTTGGCGGCCTCGCGCACCAGATCCAATTCGTCGTGCAAGTATTTGTCGAACTCGGCCACCACCTCGCGCGGCTTGAGGCGCTTGCCATCGGCCGAGAGCGTCTCCACCCAGCCCGCCATCATGCGCATGAGGCTGAGGTCTTTTTCGATCACTGGCAGCATATTCGGTCGCAGCACCTTGACCGCGACCTCGCGCCCGCCGTGCCGACCGCCGCGCAGGGTGGCGAAGTGCACCTGCGCAATCGAAGCGCTGGCCACCGGCTGGCGATCGAACTGCGCAAACACCTCCGACAGCGGCTTGCCGAACGCGCGCTCAATGGTGGCCACCGCCACGTCGGTAGAGAACGGCGGCACCCGGTCTTGCAAGCGGGCCAATTCGTCGGCAATGTCGGGTGGCAGCAAATCGCGCCGGGTCGAGAGCACCTGGCCGAACTTCACAAAAATTGGCCCCAGGCGCTCCAGCGCCTCGCGCAGGCGTTGGCCGCGCGGGGCCGACAAGTTGCGCCCCACCGACACCACCCGGGTGAGCAGCCTCAGCCCCCGGTGTTCGAAGCTGGAGAGCACCAGTTCGTCGAGACCGTGGCGCAACACCACCCACACAATAAAGGCACCACGCCACCAACGGCTCAGCCACTGGCTCATGGCGCGCGATCCGAGCCGGGCGCGCGCGAGGCCGCAGCCGGTGCTGCAGCGGGCCCGCGTTCAAAGGCCGAGCGCGCCTGAGCGCCCAGCCCGCGCAGCACCGTGGCCACACGGCGCAGCGCTTCCGTCAGGAGGTGGGCCGGCGCGTCGCCCAGCAGACGCGACAAGTCTTCTTGCACGTCCCAGCGCACGTTGTCGGCCAGCCAGGCCACCTCGGCGGCGAGTTGCACATCACCCTGCACATCCACCGCTGGGCGCTCACCGGCCATCAGCCTGCGCCCCAGGCTCAGGGCGTCGCCTTGCACCGTGATGGTCAAGGCTGGCGCCGCGTCCGCTCCACAGCGCTCCAGCAGGCCAGCACTGGTGGCTTGCAGCGTCAAGGACAGCGCACCCCAGCACAGGCGCACCGCTTGGCCAGACTGGCGTTTGAGCCGGGCCATGGCCTCGGGCTCCTGCTGCAACACGTGGTTGAGCAGCAGCACCAGGCGGTTTTCCAACTCATCTTGCAACCAAGCGGGCGGGCGCAGGCCAGACAGCAGTTGCTCCAGCCAAGCGATGGGAGGGGTGAAAGGGGGAAAGGGCGGTCGGGTCATGCCCCGATTGTGGCCCAAGCCGGCGCCCAGGCGGCCGCAGGCCGGGATTACTGCAGCGCTTGCACGCCCGCCACCAGCCAACCGCCGTTGCCTTCGCGCGGGCGGGTGATGCTCCAGATTTCACGAAACGGGTTGGGCCCAGCCGAGGGCTCTTCGCGGATCAGGCCAGAAAACTCCACGCTGGCCAGATACCCCTCGGGCATGTCCTCGATCACCAGCAACTTGGCTTCGAGCATGACCACATCGGTCTGGTTGCCAGATCCCGAGCGCTCGCGCTCGCTGAGCTGGGTCTGAATATCGCTGAGCATGGCGTCGGTCATCATGGCGCGCAAAGCGGTCATGTCGGCCTTGTCCCAAGCCGCTTGCAGGTGGATGAAATTGCGGCGCGAGGCCTCCAAAAAACCAGCCACATCAAAACCATGGGGCACCGCCACCGCCGACCGGGTCACCGGCGCGGCGTCGTCGGGCAAGATGCTGTCGGACTCCCACGGCCGCGCCGAGGCGTCGTTGCCCACATTCAAGGGGCTGTAGCCACGCGGCGAAACCGGCTCAGGCGCCGGTTCGGCAAAGCGCGCCACCGGCCCGGCTGCGCCACCGCGCGCGCCCCACCACAGGCCCAGCACCACCACACCCAACACCAGGGCGCCCGTCAGCCACCAGCCCAATGTGTCCATCTCAACGCACTCCCATGTGCAAAGCCACCACACCCGCCGTCAAATTGTGCACATCCACATGGCCAAAGCCGGCTGTCTTCATCATCTGACGCAGGGTTTCCTGATCGGGATGCATGCGAATCGACTCGGCCAAATACCGGTAGCTGGCCTCGTCGCGCGCCACCCAGCGGCCCAGCTGCGGCAGGATGTTGAAAGAATACCAGTCGTAGGCTTTTTCCAGCGGCTTGGCCACCTTGGAAAACTCCAGCACCAGCAGCTTGCCACCGGGCTTGAGCACCCGGCGCATCTCGGCCAGGGCCAGGTCTTTGTGGGTCATATTGCGCAGCCCAAACGCCACCGAGACGATGTGAAAGCTCTCATCGGCAAAGGGCAGCTTCTCGGCGTCGCACACCATCGACGGCAGCACCACCCCGTCGTTGAGCAGCCGATCGCGGCCCTCGCGCAGCATGGCCTCGTTGATGTCGGTGTGCACCACCTGCCCGCTGGGCCCCACCCGGCGGGCAAAGGCCAGCGACAGGTCGCCGGTGCCACCAGCGATGTCGAGCACCGCCTGGCCAGGCTGCGGGTTGGCCACCGCAATGGTGTAGCGCTTCCACAAGCGGTGCAGGCCGCCCGACATCAGGTCGTTCATGATGTCGTAGTTGGGCGCAACCGAGTCGAACACGCTTTTGACGTGGCGCGCTTTTTCCTGCTCGTCGACCGTTTTGAAACCGAAGTGTGTGGAAGCCATGGTGCGATGCTAGCGCCTCAATGGCTGCTGCAGCCGGAAGCGGCCTTCTCGGGCATGGGGTCGTCGCGCCCAACACCGGCCGCCTGCAGGCGGGCGTTGTATTCGGCCCACAGCTCAGGCTCTTTGGCGCCCAAGAGATACAGATAGTCCCAGCTGAAGATGCCGGTGTCGTGGCCATCAGAGAACGTGGGTTGGACCGCGTAATTGCCCACCGGCTCCAGCGCCACGACGCCAACCTCGCGCTTGCCGGTTTGCAGCACCTCTTGTCCCGGCCCGTGGCCCTGCACCTCGGCCGAGGGCGAGTAAATGCGCATCAGCTCAAACGGAATGCGAAAGGTCTTGCCGTCGGAAAACCCGACCTCCAGCACCCGCGAGGCGCCGTGCAGAGTGATGGATTCGGGGCTGGGGGTGTCGCGGTCGAGTCCGGCCATGGTGGGAGTCCTGGGTGATGGGGTGGGAAAAAATCAAATATCAGGTCGGTGGGGCGGCGGCCGCAGCGGCCAGCGCCACGTCCAAGGCGGGCAGCGCCGCATGCAGGCGCTGCAGCCGGGCGTCGTCGTCGGGGCGCACAGCCGGAGCCCAAATCGGCGCGGGAAACTGCGCATCGGCGTCGAAACGGGCCACCAGATGCCAATGCAGGTGCGGCACCACATTGCCCAGGCTGGCCAGATTGATCTTGCGCGCCGGCACGCCAGCGGCGTGCAAGGCCTCGCGCAAGGCCGACTCGGTGCGCGCCAAGGTGTCCATGCTGTCGCGGCGTTCGGACGCACTCAGATCGCTGAACTCGGCGACATGGCGGTTCCAGATCAGGCGGTAGAACACCGGATGCGCCGGCGTGTCCTCGGTGCGCACCAAGCGCCAGTCGCGGGCACGGTGCAGCAGCACACCGCCCACGTCTTGGCACAGGACGCAGAGGCTGTCGCTCACACCAGCACCCGTTCAATGCCGCCCTGGTTGGCACGCGCCACGTACTCGGGCAGCCAGTTCTCGCCGAGAATTTGTTTGGCCATTTCCACCACGATGTAGTCGGCTTCGAGCAGGCCGTTTTGCAGATCATTGCCGTAGCGCGACAAACCTTGCAGGCAGCTCGGGCAGCTGGTGAGGATTTTCATGTCGCCCGTGGCTTGGCCGGTCATGCTGCGCAAGGCCGCCTCGTCTTTTTGCAGCTCGGCTTCTTTGCGAAAACGCACTTGTGTGGAAATGTCGGGACGGGTCACACCCAAGGTGCCCGACTCGCCGCAGCAGCGCTTGCTCTCGACCACGTTGTCGCCCACCAAGGCCTTCACCGTTTTCATCGGCTCTTGCTGCTTCATGGGGCTGTGGCAAGGGTCGTGGTAGAGGTAGCCACCCTGCCCGGCGGGCAAGGTGATGTTTTTCTCCAGCAGGTATTCGTGGATGTCCACGATGCGGCAGCCGGGGAAAATCTCTTCAAACTTATAGCCCTGCAGCTGGTCAAAACAGGTGCCGCAACTCACCACCACGGTTTTGATGTCGAGGTAGTTCAAGGTGTTGGCCACACGGTGGAACAGCACCCGGTTGTCGGTGATCATCTTCTCGGCCTTGTCGAACTGGCCCGAGCCGCGCTGCGGGTAGCCACAGCACAGATAACCCGGTGGCAACACGGTCTGCACCCCGGCGTGCCACAGCATGGCCTGGGTAGCCAAGCCGACTTGGCTGAACAGGCGCTCCGAGCCACAACCCGGGAAGTAAAACACCGCCTCGGTGTCGGCCGTGGTGGCCTGTGGGTTGCGGATGATGGGCACGTAGTCGGCGTCCTCGATGTCGAGCAGCGCGCGCGCGGTTTTTTTGGGCAGATTGCCCGGCATCTTTTTGTTGATGAAGTGGATCACCTGCTCCTTGATCGGTGCGGTACCCACAGTGGCCGGCGGCGCACTGGTCTGTTTGCGACCCACCGCTTGGAACAGGTCCACCGCCCAGCGCTGCGCACGCATGCCGACGCCGACCATCAAGGTGCGGGCCACCTTGATGGTCTCGGGGTTGGTGGCGTTGAGCATGAACATGGCGGCGGCGTTGCCGGGGCGAAAGCTCTTCTTGCCCATCTTGCGCAACAAGTTGCGCATGTTCATCGTCACATCACCAAAGTCGATCTTCACCGGACAGGGGTTCAAGCACTTGTGGCAGACCGTGCAGTGATCGGCCACGTCCTCGAACTCTTCCCAGTGCTTGATGCTGATGCCGCGGCGGGTCTGCTCTTCGTACAAAAACGCCTCGATCAGCAGCGAGGTGGCCAAAATTTTGTTGCGCGGGCTGTAGAGCAAATTGGCGCGCGGCACATGGGTGGCGCACACGGGCTTGCATTTGCCGCAGCGCAGGCAGTCCTTGACGCTGTCGGCGATGGCGCCGATGTCGCTTTGCTGCATGATCAGCGACTCGTGGCCCATCAAGCCAAAGCTCGGTGTGTAGGCGCTGCTCAGGTCGGCGCTGCGCAACGAAGCATCTTGCTCAAACAAGTGCTGATGGCCGCCGCCGCGCAGCAGCTTGCCTTTGTTGAAACGGCCTTCGGGGTCGACGCGGGCTTTGTAGTCGGCAAACGGCTGCAGCTCGTCATCGGTGAGGAATTCCAGCTTGGTGATGCCAATGCCGTGTTCACCCGAGATCACGCCGTCCAGGCTGCGCGCCAAGACCATGATGCGCGCCACCGCTTCGTGCGCGGTTTGCAGCATCTCGTAGTCGTCGCTGTTGACGGGGATGTTGGTGTGCACATTGCCGTCGCCAGCGTGCATGTGCAGCGCCACCCACACCCGGCCCTTGAGCACCCGCTTGTGGATGGCGTTGCACTCGGCCAAGATGGGCCCAAAGGCCGCACCGCTGAAGATCTGCTGCAGCGGCTGGCGAATCTGGGTTTTCCAGCTGGCACGCAGCGTGTGGTCTTGCAATTGGGGGAACAGCGTGTCCACATCGCGCAGCCAGCCAGCCCACAGAGCGCGCACCTCGCGCACCAAGGACAGCGCCTGTTGCACCCGGTCTTCCAGCAGCTCGGCGCTGGGAATCTCGTTGGCGTCGTCGGTTTTGCCCAGCGGCAACTGACCCTTGGCAAAAAACGCCTCCAGCGCCTCGCACAGCTTGAGTTTGTTGCGCAGGCTCAACTCGATGTTGATGCGCTCAATGCCCAGGGTGTACTCGCCCATGCGCGGCAGCGGAATCACCACGTCTTCGTTGACCTTGAAGGCGTTGGTGTGTTTGCTGATGGCCGCCGTGCGCTTGCGGTCGAGCCAGAACTTCTTGCGCGCCTCGGCGCTGATGGCCACAAAGCCTTCGCCGCTGCGGCCGTTGGCCAAACGGATCACCTCGCTGGTGGCTTGAGCCACAGCGTTTTCATCATCGCCCACGATGTCGCCAATCAGCACCATCTTGGGCAGGCCGCCGTTGCCTTTTTTGCTCTTGGTGGCGTAACCCACCGCTTTCAAGTAGCGGTCGTCCAAGTGCTCCAAACCAGCGAGCAAGGTGCCCGAGCGGTTTTGCTCGGCGAACATGAAGTCCTTGATGTCCACGATGGACGGCACGCAGTCCTTGGGGTTACCAAAAAACTCTAGGCACACGGTGCGCACATGCGCCGGCATGCGGTGCACCACCCAGCGCGCGCTGGTGATCAGGCCGTCGCAGCCCTCTTTCTGGATGCCCGGCAAGCCACTCAAAAACTTGTCGGTCACGTCCTTACCCAGGCCTTCCTTGCGGAAGGTGGCGCCGGGAATGGTGAGCGTCTCGGTACGCAAGAGCGTCTTGCCATCGGCCGCCAAATAGCGCAGTTCAAAGGTGGCCACCGGCGCGTCGTGGATCTTGCCCAGGTTGTGGTCCAGTCGGGTGACTTCCAGCCACTCGGCTTGTGGCGTGACCATGCGCCAGCTCAGCAGATTGTCCAGCGCCGTGCCCCAGAGCACCGCTTTTTTGCCGCCAGCGTTCATGGCGATGTTGCCACCGATGCACGAGGCCTCGGCGCTGGTGGGGTCGACCGCGAACACAAACCCGGCGCGCTCGGCCGCATCGGCCACGCGCTGGGTCACCACACCGGCTTCGGTCCAAATGGTGGGCAGCTTGTTGTCGTGGCCCGGTGCCTGCACATGCTCGACCTCGGTCATGGCTTCGAGCTTTTCGGTGTTGATGACCACACTCTTCCAGGTCAACGGAATGGCGCCGCCGGTGTAGCCGGTGCCGCCGCCGCGCGGGATGATGGTCAAGCCGAGTTCGACACAGCCTTTGACCAGATGGGCCATCTCGGCTTCGGTGTCGGGCGTCAGCACCACAAAGGGGTATTCGACCCGCCAGTCGGTGGCGTCGGTCACGTGGCTCACGCGCGAGAGGCCGTCGAACTTGATGTTGTCGCTGGCGGTCAGTCGCCCCAGCACGCGCTGGCTTTTGGCGCGCAGCGCCGCCATGTCGTCGAACGAGCGCGCAAACCGCTGCACCGCGCCGCGCGCCATATCCAGCAGTTCGCCCACCAAGGCGTCGCGCGCCGCGTCATCCTGCGGCGTGCGGCGCTTTTGCACCTCACCCAGGCGGTGGTGCAAGGCCTCCACCAAAGCCTTGCGGCGCTTGGCGCTGCCCAACAAATCGTCGTGCAGATACGGGTTGCGCTGCACCACCCAGATATCACCCAACACCTCGTACAACATGCGCGCCGAGCGGCCGGTGCGGCGCTCGCCGCGCAGACTGTCGAGCAACGCCCACGCCTTGGCGCCCAGCAAACGCAGCACGATCTCGCGGTCGGAGAACGAGGTGTAGTTGTAGGGAATTTCGCGCAGCCGCGGTGTGTCGTCGTGCTCGGTCAAGAGCAAAGGCAAGGGGGTGGGAGCGTTCATGTCGTCCTGAGGGAAAACCCGCAAAAAGCCGGGTTATCGATGGTACCTCAGCGACAGAAAGCCCACTGGTCCCGTGGAAACCCCCTTGTCATGAAGTTGAAAGCGTTTTGCAATGTATTTTTCACAGTTGCGTCATACGCTGAACACCGTTCCAACCACAGCAGAGGATTTTCCATGCCACACCGTTTTCGCCGTCTCATTGGCGCCCTGGCCCTGGGTCTGAGCGCCACCGCACCCGCCCTGGCACAAACCGAAATCCAGTGGTGGCACTCCATGGGGGGTGCGCTGGGCGAATGGGTCAATGACCACGCCAAGGATTTCAACGCCAGCCAGACGCAGTACAAGATCGTGCCGACCTTCAAAGGCAGTTACGACGAGTCCATGACCGCAGCCATCGCCGCCTTCCGCGCCGGCAATGCACCGCACATCCTGCAGGTGTTCGAGGTCGGTACCGCCACCATGATGGCCAGCCGCAACGCCATCGTGCCGGTGGGCAAGGTCATGTCGGACGCCGGCGTCAAGTTTGATCCGAAGAGCTATGTGCAGGCGGTGGCGGGCTACTACACTGCGCCCAACGGCCAGATGCTGAGCTTCCCGTTCAACAGCTCAACCACCGTATTCCACTACAACAAAGACGCGTTCAAAGCCGCTGGCCTGGACCCCAATACCCCGCCAAAAACCTGGCCCGAAGTGGCCCTGGCCGCCGCCAAACTCAAGACCTCTGGCCACAAATGCCCCTTCACCACCAGCTGGGTGAGCTGGACACAGCTGGAGAGCTTCTCGGCCTGGCACAACACCGAGTTCGCCACCAAAGGCAATGGCATGCGCGGCATCGACGCGCGCCTGTCCTTCAACAGCCCGCTGCACGTGCGCCACATTGAGAACCTGGGCAACATGGCCAAACAAGGCCTGTTTGTCTACAAGGGCCGTGGCAACGCGGCCGACGCCACCTTTGTCTCAGGCGAATGTGCCATGACCACCGGCAGCTCGGCGCTCTACGGCAACATCAAGCGCAACGCCAAGTTCGCCTCGGGTATCTCCACCCTGCCCTATTACCCCGATGTGCCGGGTGCGCCACAAAACACCGTGATCGGCGGCGCCAGCCTGTGGGTCATGGCAGGCAAAAAGCCCGAGGAGTACAAAGGGATTGCACAGTTCTTTGCCCACCTGTCCAAACCCGAGGTGGATGCCCGCAGCCACCAGCGCACCGGCTACTTGCCTCTGACACCGGCCTCGTACGAGATGACTGAGAAATCGGGCTTCTACAAACAAAACCCGGGCACCGACGTGTCGGTCGAACAGATGATCCGCAAGACCACCGACAAGTCGCGCGGCATCCGCTTGGGCAACTTTGTGCAGATCCGCACCATCAACGACGAAGAACTGGAACAGGTCTGGGCCGGCAAGAAAACCGCCAAGGAAGCGCTGGACGCTGCGGTCAAACGCGGCAACGAGCAGCTCGAACGTTTCCAGA
>CAMBOY010000099.1 GCA_945869245.1 Hydrogenophaga intermedia | reverse complement strand
AGTTATCTGCGCTATCAGGGCGACAAATTCAGCGAGTACTTCGACGCCAACACCTATTTGCTCATCACCCGCGCGCTCGATTACTTCGACCCGGCGCGGGCGTTTGACGGCAACCTGAGCGCCGCGTTGGCGCGCGCCACGGCCAAGGTTTTGCTGGTGAGTTTTTCCACCGACTGGCGGTTTTCGCCGGCGCGCAGCCGCGAAATCGTCAAGGCTCTGCTCGACAACGGCCGCGACGTGAGCTATGCCGAGATCGACGCGCCACACGGGCACGACGCTTTTCTGCTCGACGACCAGCGCTACCACGCTGCGGTGCGCAGCTACTTTCAGCAAACGGTGGCCGCCACCGTGGGAGGGCAGTGACATGGCCGAACCCCAAGTGATGCATGCGATCGCGGCGCTGGTGCCGCAGGGCGCCAAGGTGCTCGATCTGGGCTGTGGCGACGGTGCGCTGCTGGCGCACCTGCAAGCCACACGCGGCTGCACCGGCTACGGCGTGGAAATCGACGACGCCAAGGTGCAGGCCTGCTTGAAGCGCGGCGTGAACGTGCTGCAGCTCAACCTAGAAGACGGGCTCAATATGTTTGGCGACGGCAGCTTCGACATGGTGCTGCAGATCGACACCCTTCAGCACCTGCGCAACGCCGAGACCATGCTGCGCGAAACCGCGCGCGTGGGGCGCAACGCCATCGTGGCCTTTCCCAACTTTGCCCACTGGCCCAACCGATTGGCGGTGTTGCAGGGCCGCATGCCGGTGACCAAGCGCCTGCCCTACCAGTGGTACGACACGCCCAACATCCGCGTCGGCACCCACGCCGACTTTGAGGTGCTGGCGCGCAGCTGTGGCCTGCGGGTGGAAGACAGCTTTGGCCTGCACGAAGGCGAGGTGGTGCGCCGCTGGCCCAATCTGCTGGCCAGCACGGCGGTGTTTTGTATCCGCAACGGCTGAGACGGCTTTAGCCCGCGCGGGGCGCTTCGCGCGCGGCGTCGGCCGCGAAGTCGTTGCCGGCGATGCTGCCCGGCGTCCAGAACGGGTACACCTCGGCAAAACTGCGGGCAATCTCGGCCAGCGGCAGATCGTCGAACACACCACGCTCGTTCACATATTCCATGTGGCGCTGGCCGACTCGATCAAAGGGGTGGTAGAGCGAGTCGTGTTCGCCGTCAAAGTCCAGCGGCAGCAGGCCGAATTTGTCGCACAGCTCGCGGTTGAAGGCCGGTGTGGCTTTGCGCCAAGCGCCGTCGATCCACAGCTCGGTGTAGCCGTGCCAGACAAACACATCGGTTTTCATGGTCTGGCGCAGCCGCTCGGTGGACAGGTGGTTGCGCACATCGGCGTAACCCAGCCGCGCCGGGATACCGGCCGCGCGCGCCACCGCCGCCAGCACCGCCGCCTTGGGCACACACCAGCCGTAGCCTTGTTGCAGCGCGGTCGACGCGCGCATGCCCTGCGCCGACAGGTCGATGCGGTAGGGGTCGTAGCGCAGGCTGTCGCGCACCGCGTGGGTGAGCGCCACCGCCCGGCTGCGCACATCGCAGCCGGGGTCGTGCGCCGCCACAAAGGCGCGCACGGCGGGGTGCTGGTGGTCCAGCAGCGCGGTGGCGGCCAAGTGCGCTGGGGTGGGGGTGTCGGTGGCCTGGGTCATGGCTGCAGGCTAGCCCAGGCCGCGCGGCGCCACAGCCGCCGAGATGACAGGCCCATGGCCGCAGCACCTTGGCCTGCGGCGCTGGCCTGCCTATACTGGTTCGCTCATCGATTCAACCCGGACACACCGCCATGAACGCCCGCATTCCCCCTGGCCTGCTGCTGGAGCCACAGGCCCTGCAATCGCATGTACACACCGCCTGGGACGAGCGCATCCTGCCGCAGCTCGTCGACTACGTGGCGGTGCCCGCCAAGTCGCCGGCCTTTGACCCGCTATGGGCCGAGCATGGCCTGCTGGAGCGCGTGTTACAAAACGCCGCCGACTGGGTGGCCGCGCAGCAGGTGCCCGGCCTCACGCTCGAAGTGGTGCGGCTCAACGACGCCAACGGCCGCCCGCGCACACCGGTGCTGTTCTTTGAAGTGCCGGCCTGCGCAGGCCAAGACGGCACACCGCCACCGGCGTCAGGCCAGACCATACTGATGTATGGCCACCTCGATAAACAACCTGAGTTCAACGGCTGGCGCAGCGACCTCGGGCCGTGGACACCCAAGATCCTCGACGGCAAGCTCTACGGCCGGGGCGCGGCCGACGACGGGTATGCGGTCTACGCCAGCATCGCCGCCATCCAGGCGCTCAAGGCGCAGGGCGTGGCGCACCCGCGCATCGTCGGCTTGATCGAGACCTGCGAAGAAAGCGGCTCGGGCGACCTGCTGCCTTATGTGGACGCGCTGCGCCCCCGCCTCGGCGATGTGGGCCTGGTGATTTGCCTGGACAGCGGCGCCGGCAACTACGACCAGCTCTGGCTCACCACCAGCCTGCGCGGCATGGCCAGCGGCGTGTTGCGGGTCGACATCTTGAGCGAGGGCATTCACTCGGGCGACGCCTCGGGCTTGGTGCCGTCGAGCTTTCGCATCTTGCGCAACGTGTTGGACCGGCTGGAAGACAGCGGCAGTGGCCGTCTGCTGCCCGAGGTGTTTCACTGCGCGATTCCGGGCCTGCGGGTGGAGCAGGCCCACGCCACCGCCGCCATCTTGGGCGACGAAGTCTACAAGCGCTTGCCCTGGGCGCACCACGACTGCGGTGGCAGCAGCACCTTTGCCCTTCCCACCACCACCGACCCGGTAGAGGCGCTGCTCAACCGCACCTGGCGCCCGACGCTGTCGGTGACCGGCGCTGAAGGCTTTCCGGCGCTCAAAGACGCGGGCAATGTGCTGCGGCCCTACACCGCGTTCAAGCTCAGCCTGCGCCTGCCGCCGCTGGTGGACGCCGCCAGCGCGGTGCAGCAACTCAAAACCCTGCTCGAAGACAACGCGCCCTACCAGGCCAAGGTGACCTTTCAGCCCGAAGGCGCGGCCAGCGGCTGGAACGCACCCGACACCACGCCGTGGTTTGAGCAGGCGCTGCAAGCCGCATCCCGAGCGCACTTTGGCGCCGCTTGCGGCACCATCGGCCAGGGCGGCACCATCCCGCTGATGAACATGCTGAGCAAAGGCTTCCCCAAGGCGCAAATGATGGTCTGTGGCGTGCTGGGCCCACGCAGCAACGCGCACGGCCCCAACGAGTTCCTGCACCTGGACTACGCGCGCCGCCTCACCGCCTCGGTGGCCGAGGTGATGGCGCGCATGCCCTGATGGCCGAGCCGCAGCGCAGCGCTTTGCAGCGCCCCGACGGCGTGGCCCTCACCGTGTGGGACTGGCCCGCGCCGGTGGACGCGCGCGGCCAGGTGCTGCTGGTGCACGGCCTGGGTGAACACGCCCGCCGCTACGATGCGGTGGCTGCGCGGCTCATGGCCTGGGGCTGGGCGGTGCGCGCGTTCGACCAGCGCGGCCACGGCACATCAGACGGGCGGCGTGGCTGCCTGCCGCACACAGAAGCTTTGCTCGACGACCTGGACGCCGTGCTGGCCGACACCCGCGCGCGCAGCAGGGGCCCGCTGGTACTGATTGGCCACAGCATGGGTGGCTTGGTGAGCGCGGCCACTTGCTGGCGCCTGCACACACGCGGTGCTGACGCTGCAGGGCCCGACGCGCTGGTGCTCTCGTCGCCCGCGCTGGAGGTGGGCATGGGCACGCCCTTGCTCTGGGCGGTGGCCCTGCTCAACCGCGTGGCGCCTGGGCTGGCGCTGGGCAACGGGCTGCTGGCCGACAAACTGGCGCACGACCCCGCAGTGGTCGCCGCTTACCAAGCGGACCCGCTGGTGCACGACCGCATCAGCCCGCCGCTGGCGCTGTTTTTTGATCAATGGGGCCGGCGCGTGCGCGAGGCGGCCGACCGCTGGCCGCTGCCCACGCTGCTGCTGTATGCCGAAGACGACCATTTGGTGCGCCCAGCTGGCAGCGCCGAGTTCGCGCGCCGCGCGGCACAAGGCGAGGCACCAGTGCAGGCCTTTGGTTTGACCGGCCTGTACCACGAGATCTTCAACGAACCCGAGCCCTTGGCGGCCCCGGTGTGGCAGCGCCTGCAGGCGTGGCTGCAGGCGCTGCGTTCGACGCTCAGCGCTTGAGCAAGCCGCCGAGCATGCCCATCACATCGCCACCCTGGCCACCGAGCAGGCTTTGCAGCGCGTTGGCGCCGCCGTCGGCCGGCAGTTGGCCATTGGGCGTGAGCTTGTCGATCAGGCCCGGCAGCAGATCGGCCAGACCACCAGCGGCGGCCTGGGTGTTGCCGCCGAAGTGCTGCGCCAGCTGACCCAGCACATCTCCGCCCAGCGCTTGCTGCAGCTGTTCGCCCGACACCGCCTGGTTGGCACCGGTGCCGACCCAGGACGACACCACGTCGCCCAGGCCACCCGATTGCAGCTTGCCCACCAGCCCCTGCAGGCCGCCGCTTTGCTCCAGCAGCTTGCTGGCCATTTGCATCACGGACTGGGCGTCGAGCCCGCCGCTGTTCTGGCCCTGGCCGGTGGCGGCGTTCATGGCGGCGGATGCGAGCGAATTCAACAGACTCATGGGGTTCTCCAATACAAAAGCACTACCCGGCGGGCAGCTCAGGCCGCATTCTGGGGCCGTTGCCGCAGCGCAGCAAGCCACAACAAGGCCACGCCAGTGAGCGCCACTGGCAGCAAAGAACCCCAGTTCAGCAGCGCCCAGCCCTGGGTCGTTACGAGGGCGCCCGAGGCAAAAGAGGTCAGCGCCATGGTCGCAAACACACAGAAATTGATGGCGGCCTGTGCGCGGTCTTTTTCCTCAGGTGTGTAGGCCTGCAGCGACAGTGTGGTGCTGCCGGTGAACAAAAAATTCCAGCCCACCCCCAGCAAAAACAGCGCAATCAAAAACTGGTGCAAGTCCACACCCGACAGCGCAATCGCAATACACAGCGCGTTCAGCGCCACGCCCACCCCCATGATGGTCAGCACCCCGAAGCGCTTGATCAGGTGCCCGGTGAAAAAGCCCGGCGCAAACATGCCGATCACGTGCCACTCCAGCACCAGCGCGGCGTCGTCAAAACTGAAGCCGCACACCTGCATGGCCAGCGGCGTGGCCGCCATCAGCAGGTTCATCACCCCGTAGCCCAGCGCCGCACCCACCGTGGCCACAATAAAAATCGGCTGGCGCATGATCACCGACAGCGGCCGCCCAGCCGGCGCGCCAGCCTGCTTGGGCGGCACGGGCGGAAAGCGCATAAACGCCATGATGGCCATCGACAGCAGCGCCACCACCGCCAGCGACAGGTAAGCGCCGGCAAACGGCACTTCGGTCAGATTGCGGGTGCGCGCCGCCAGATTGGGCCCCAGCACCGCGCCCACCAGCCCGCCGGCCAGCACCAACGACACCGCCTTCTCGCGAAACGCCGGCGCCGCCAATTCGGCCGCCGCAAAGCGATACAGCTGCCCGTTGGCGCTGTAATAGCCCGCAACCACCGTGGCCGCCACCAGCAGCCAGAAGTTGCCCGCCATCGCCGCCCAGTAACAGAGCAGGGCCGAGCCCAGCGCCACCGCCAGCCCAATCTGAAACGAGGCCTGCCGCCCAAAAGCCGATTGCGTGCGCGCCACCAGCGGGGTCGACAAGGCCCCACCCACCACATACCCCATCACCGGCAGCGTCGCCATCCAGCCCAGCGGCGCCAGGCTCAAGCCCACCAGCCCATTGATCGCAATGAAGACCACGTTGTTGGTCAGAAACAGGCCTTGTGCGGCGGCCAACAGCCAGAGGTTTTTGTTCATAAGCGGCTGTTTATACAGCGGGGTGCGAGGGGGATGTGTCGCTGGTGGACAGGGTGAATACCCATCAACCCAGATACCAATCGGATAGTCTTGAATCTGGGCGTCCACCTTTGATTGGTACGTCTACAGGGGGCAGGTCAGTTGAGCAGGAGTTCTCGATAGACCGTCAACGCGTGGGACATTGAGAGAAGCGCCATCTATCTGTTGCTGGCGGTTGCCGTGGTCTATGCGGCTTATGAGCAGTTTCTGAAATAACAAGGTGTGTCGAACACCTGTCCCACCGCTGTTGATTCAGCGGTGCGATGGACCTTCCGAGGTCACGTCGTGGCCATCACCAGCGCCGCCAGCGCCGCGGTCTCGGCCCGCAACACCCGTGGCCCCAGGGTCACGGGTAACCAGTCTGCGGCGCGGGCTTGAGCGTCTTCTTGTGGGCTCAGACCGCCTTCGGGGCCGCTCAAAAAATGCACGGGTGTGTCGGCGGGGTGTTCGGCCAAGACTTGGGCCAATGGCCGTGTGCCTTCGGCCAGCGACAGCACCAGGCGCAGGCCACCCGGTGCCGATGGGGCGGCGAGCCAGGGCGCCCAGTCGCTCACCGGGGTCACGGTAGGCACGCGGTTGCGGCCGCACTGCTCACACGCGGCCACCGCCACCGACTGCCAGTGGGCCTGTTTTTTCTGGGCGCGTTCGCCGTTCAAGCGCAGCACGCTGTGGGCGGTGTGCAGCGGCTCGATGGCGTGTACGCCGAGTTCGGTGGCTTTTTCCACCAACCAGTCCATGCGGTCGTTGGCGGGCATGCCCACCACCAGCGTCACCGGGCGTATGGCCTCGCATTCGCGCGGCTCAAACTCGCCCACCAGCACCTGCACCTCGCTGCGGCCCATGTGGGTGACGGTGGCTTGCCATTGCCCGCCCTCGCCATTGAACAGGGTGATGGTGTGGCCAGGCTGGTGGCGCAGCACCTGCACGTGGCGCGCGGTGCCGGGCGGCAGCGTCAGTTCGGCGCCAGCGCTCAGCGGCAAGGGGCAGTGGTAGCGGGGCATGCGCGCCTCAGACCCGACCAAAAGCCCAGCCGCTGGCGGCTTGCAGGCCCTCGACCTCGTCCAGCACTTTGAGCAGCGGGCCCAGCTCTCGGTAGCGGTGGGCGGTGCTGCGGATGTAGTGGATGAAGCGCGGTGTGTCGGCCAGGTACTTGGGCTTGCCGTCGCGCAGGGTCAGGCGGGCGAAGATGCCGGCCACTTTCAGGTGGCGCTGCAGACCCATCCATTCCACGGCGCGGTAGAAGGCGCCAAAGTCGCTGTGCCAGTCTTCAAAGTCCATCAGGCCGGCTTTGCGGGCTTTTTCCCAGTAGCGGATGGTGACGTCGAGCACAAAGTCTTCGTCCCAGGTCAGGAAAGCGTCGCGCATCAGGCTGGCGATGTCGTAGGTGATGGGGCCATACAGCGCGTCTTGGAAGTCGAGCACGCCCAGCGCTTGCGCGGGGCTAGCGGGCGCTTCGCCATCGGGGCGCACCATCAGATTGCGCGGCATGAAGTCGCGGTGCACATAGCTGGTGGGCATGGCCAGGCAACGTTGCACGATCAGATCAAAGGCCTTGCCCACGGTCTCGGCTTGTGGTCCGGCGAGTGTGATGCCTTTGTGTTGCGCCAGGTACCAGTCGGGGAAGAGCTGCAGTTCGCGCCGCAGCACGGCTTCGTCGTAGGCCGGCAGCACGCCCGGGCGCGAGGCCAGCTGCCAGGCCAGCAGAGCGTCGAGCGCCTGGCGGTACATCGGCAAGGCGGCGGCCGAATCCTCGGGGTTGATGCGCGCCATCATGGTGTCTTGGCCTAGGTCAGACAGCAGCAAAAAGCCGTGGGTCTGCTCCCAGGTCAGCACATCGGGTACATGCAGGCCGGCGTCGCGCATCAGGGCGGCGATGCGCACAAAGGGTTCGCTGTTTTCTTTGTCGGGCGGCGCGTCCATCACGATGCGGCTGGCGCCGTCGGTGGTGTCGACCCGCAGGTAGCGGCGAAAGCTGGCGTCGGCCGAGGCCAGGCGCACGCTGTCGGGGCGCAGCGCGTGGGCGCCGGCCTGGGCGTGCAGCCAGGCGCCAAAAGCGGTCTCTCGGGCGGGTTCGGTCCAGGTCACGGGCGCGGCGCGGGTGTCGGCGGCAAGGGGGCTGTTCATGGGTGGGCAATGGGGAAAGTGGGCCGTGGGCCGCGCGGCGCCGCACGCAGGGGCCGCGTAGGATAATGGCCGGGATTTTACCGGGCCAGCAGGGCTGGTCATGCTGCGCGCTGCGCGGGGTCTGCCGGTCTGCGGCCTTGGGTTTTGTTGGGATTTTTCTGTTGTCGCTTCGCCCGTTTTTTCGCCCTTGGAAACACCACCCGCCGTGCCTTGGCCCGGTGGCGTTGGCCTGTCTGTTGGCGTGTGCCCAGGCGCAGGCGCAGGATGAGCCGCTGTACTTGCGGCTGAGCCCCGGTTTGCTCGACCAACTGGCGCCAGCGGCGCAAGAGCAGGCACCGAGTTTTGTCAGCGGTGAGCGCATCGAGGGCGAGGTCGACGGCGTCACCTGGGTCAAGGGCGACGCCGAGTGGCGGCGCCACGACATCACCATCAAGGCCGACGAGATGATGGTGGACGACCGCACCCAGGATTCGTTGGCGCGAGGGCAGGTGCGCGTCAACCGCATGGGCAACCGTTTTGAAGGCCCGGAACTCAGGCTCAACCTCGACTCGCAGGTGGGGGAATTCCAAACCCCGACCTTCACCTTGCTCCAAAACGGCGGCCAGGGCGACGCCAACCGCGCCGAATTCAAAGGCCCGGACCTGACGGTGGCGCACGATGTGCGCTACTCCAGCTGCCCACGCCCCCCATCGGGCGACTGGCGCCCGGGCTGGATGCTGCGGGCCAAGCGCATCGATCTGGACGAAGCCAAAGACACCGGTTTTGCCACCTTGGGTGTGCTGGAGTTTCAAGGCGTGCCGGTGCTGGCCGCACCGGTCATGAGTTTTCCTTTGAGTGATGCGCGCAAGACCGGCTGGCTGTCGCCCTCCATCGATCTGGACACCACCAGCGGCCTGAGCCTGACCGCGCCGTTTTACTGGAACATTGCGCCCAACCGCGACGCCACCTTCTCGCCCACGCTGATGAGCAAGCGCGGTCTGGATGTGGGCGCCGAGTTCCGCTACCTAGAGCCCACCTTTCGGGGCCAGTTCAAGGCCAATGTGATGCCCAGCGACAAGTTGCGCGACCGCGACCGCTGGACCTATGCCTTGACCCACCAGCACACCTTGTCGTCGCCGCTCGACAGTTTGAGCGGGCGCATCAACTTCAACCGCGCCAGCGACGACAACTACTGGAAAGACTTTCCCCGGGTGATGACCTCGGTGACGCCGCGTTTGCTGGCGCAGGAAGTGGAGGCCAGCTGGGCCCAGTCGGGTTGGTCGGGCACGGTGGGCGCCTACCGTTGGCAGACCTTGCAAGACCCGGCAGCGCTCATCACGCCGCCCTACGACCGGGTGCCGGCCTTGAGCGCCCGGCGCCTCTGGGCGCTGGACGACTGGCAGCTCAATGTGAGCAGCGAGCTGACCCGGTTTGAGCGCAGCTATTTCGAGAGCGAACGCAGCGATCCGCTCAAAACCGACGGCGAACGCGCCTGGGTGGCGGCCGACTTGAGCCGCCGCTGGCAAGCGCCGGCGTGGTTTGTGCAGCCGCGCGCACGGCTGCACGCCACCAGCTACCGCTTTGACACACCCATCGACCAGCGCAGCAGCGCCAGCCGCGCGGTGCCCACCGTGAGCCTGGACAGCGGCCTGTTCTTTGAGCGCGACACCCGCTTGTTTGGCCGTGCGGCGGTGCAGACCCTGGAGCCCCGGGCCTTCTTCACCTGGACGCCGTACCGCGACCAAAGCCGCTTGCCCAACTACGACTCGGGTGCGCTCGAATTCGGTCAGGGCACGCTGTTCACCGAAAACAACTTTGTCGGCAACGACCGCATCAGCGACACCCGGGCGCTGTCGCTGGGCGCCGAGTCGCGCTGGCTCTATCCCGACACTGGCGCCGAGTTCTTGCGGCTGGGTATCGCCCAGCGCTACCTGATGCAAGACCAGAACGTGACCCTGCCGGGCGGCGCGCCACT
>CAMBOY010000098.1 GCA_945869245.1 Hydrogenophaga intermedia | reverse complement strand
GCCGGCGCGCAAGACCTGGTGCAGGAAGGCGGCTTTCGGTTTGTGTTTCGCACGCCCCAGGCGCTGGACGAGGCCCTGGCCCGCGCCCAGCACTTGGGCGCTGCTTTTGGCGTGCAACACCAAGCCGAAGACGGCGCCGCCCTGGCGCTGGCCGAACCCGCGTTGCGCCAGCGCCTGGCCGGCGCGGTGCACTGGACCCAGCCCTGGGCGGTGAACGACCCCGGCGAACTGGTGCGGCGCTACGCCACCCTGTTTGTGCAGCGCGGCGGCCACATCGCCCAAGCCGACGCCCTGAGCCTGCGGCCCGCTGGCGCCGGCTGGCAAGTGGGCGCAGGCGGCGACGCCCACCGCGCTGAACTGGCGGTGGTGGCGCTGGGCCCCTGGAGCGACGGCCTGCTCAAGCGCCTGGGCTACCGCTACCCGCTGTTTGTGAAACGCGGCTACCACCAGCACTACCAGACACAACCCAGCCTGCGCCAACCGGTGCTCGACACCGAACGCGGCTACGTGCTCGCCCCCATGCGGCGCGGGCTGCGATTGACCACCGGCGCCGAATTCGCCCGCGTCGACGCACCCGCCACCCCAGTGCAACTGGCCAAGGCCGATGCCCTGGCGCGCGAACTCATCGACCTGGGCCAAGCACTGCCCGAGGCACCCTGGCTCGGCGCCCGCCCCTGCGTGGCCGATATGCTGCCGCTGATTGGCCCCGCGCCGCGCCACCGTGGCCTGTGGCTGCACCTGGGCCACGCCCACCAAGGCTTCACCCTGGGGCCGGCCAGCGCGCGGTTGCTGGCCGAGCTGGTGGCTGGCGATACCCCTTATATTGACCCCACTCCCTCTTCCCCGGCCCGCTGGGGCTGATCCCGCTTGTTGTCCACAAGGCCCACCATGAAAACCACCACTCTGATCGCTGCCCCCTTGTTCACCCTGATCCACGGCGTGGCGCTGGCCCAATCGCCGGTGTTTTATTCGCGCCAATTGCCGCCCGAAGTGGCCGAGGGTGGCGTGGCCAGCCTGAGCGTGATCGCCGGGCGCGAATACCTGGGCGCCAAAGACGGCAAAGTCGGCGTCATGCCCAACATCAATTACCAATGGGCCAATGGCGTGTTCGCCGGCCTGTCCAACGGTGTGGGCATCAACTTCGCCAAAGACCCGGCCCTGGCCTACGGCGTGCGCGCCACCCTCAACCTGGGGCGCAAAGAAAGCGCCAGCACCGCCCTGCGCGGCCTGGGCGACATCAAGGCCCGCCCCGAGCTCGGCCTGTTCGCCAATATGCACTTGAGCCGCGAACTGCAACTCAGCTCGGCGCTGCGCCACGGCTCGGGCAACGACCGCAAAGGCCTGCTGCTTGATCTGGGCGCCAGCTACTCGCTGCCGCTGTCGCCCGCGCTGCGGGTGTCGGCCGGTGTGGCCGCCACCTGGGCCAACGCCGCCCACACGCAAGAGCATTTTGGCGTCACCGCCAGCCAGGCGCTCAGCAGCGCGTACAGGGCCTACACCCCTGGCAGCGGCATCCGCGATGTGCGCGCCAGCGTCGGTGCCACCTACACCCTCACACCCCAGTGGTTTGTCAGCGGCGTGTTGTCCACCTCGGCCCTGCAAGGCGACGCCAAAAACAGCCCACTGGTGCAGCGCAAGAACAGCACCAGCGCGGTGCTGAGCGTGGCTTACGGGTTCTGATCCAGCGCCCAGCGCGCATGGCTTTTCACCACCTCGCTGGGGCTGCTGTCGATAAGCCGCTGTAAAGCGGCCTGCGTGCCTGGCTCGGCCTGCCCCGCGCGCAGGGCATTGCCCAAGGCGACCGCGATGTTGCGTTGCCAGCGCGCGTGGCCGATGCGGCGGATGGCGCTGCCCTCGGTGTGGCGCAAAAACTGTTCTTCGCTCCAGGCCAGCAGGGTCAGCAGGCTGGCGCTGTCCAGGCCTCCGCGGGGGTCGAAATCGGGCAGCGGGCTGCGCTGGGCAAACTTGTTCCACGGGCAGGCCAGTTGGCAGTCGTCGCAGCCGTAGATGCGGTTGCCCATGGCCGGGCGCAGGGCTTCGGGGATGTCGCCGTCGTGTTCGATGGTGAGGTAGCTGATGCAGCGCCGCGCGTCCAGCCGATAGGGCGCCACGATGGCGCCGGTGGGGCAGGCGCTGATGCAGGCGCTGCAGCTGCCGCAGTGGTCGGTGGTGGGGGCGGTGGCGGGCAGGGCCAAGTCCACAAACAGCTCGCCCAGAAAAAACATCGACCCCGCCTCGCGGTGCAGTACCAGCGTGTGTTTGCCGCGCCAGCCCAGGCCGCTGCGGGTGGCCAGTTCGGCCTCAAGCACGGGGGCGCTGTCGGTGAACACGCGGTGGCCCAGCGGCCCCACCGCCTGCGCCAGCCGATCGGCCAGTTGCTGCAGCCGTTGGCGCAGCACCTTGTGGTAGTCGCGGCCTCGGGCGTACACCGACACCACGGCCTCGCCGGGCTGGCTCAGGCGCTGGTGTTCATGTGCCACCCAGTCGGGGCTGGTGGTGCGCGGCAAGTAGTCCATGCGGGCTGTGATGACGCTCACGGTGCCGGGCACCAGTTCGGCCGGGCGTGCGCGCACGGCGCCATGGCGGGCCATATAGTGCATGCTGCCGTGGAACCCGGCGGCCAACCAGGCCTCCAAACCGGGCTCGGCTGTGCGCAGGTCCACCCCGGCCACGCCGATTTGGGAGAATCCCAGTTCACGGCCCCAGGCCTGCAGTTTCGAGACGATGGCTTGCTGATCCATACCGATTCATGACAACTTCACCCATTGTAGAAAGCGTCCCCTCCAGCCCGCCCACTTGGCAAGGCCGCTGGGCGGACGAGGCCGACACCCAGGCTTTTGCGCAGCGCTTGGCCGCCAGCGCGGCGCTGGGCCACGCCACGCTGGCGCTGCACGGCGATCTGGGTGCGGGCAAGACCACGCTGGTGCGCCACCTGCTGCGTGGCCTAGGCGTGAGCGGCCGCATCAAAAGCCCGACCTACGCGGTGGTGGAGCCACACAGCGCACAGCCCGCTTGGAACGTGGGCCCCTTGCCGGTCTGGCACTTCGATTTCTACCGCTTCAACGACCCACGCGAATGGGAAGACGCGGGCTTTCGCGACATCTTCGCCAGCCCGGGCCTCAAGCTGGTGGAGTGGCCCGAGAAAGCGGCGGCGGTGATGGGACCGATCGACGCCGAACTGTGGCTGCAGACCGACGACAGTGCCAATGCCGGCGACAGCGACAGCGACGCACCGCGCGAAGTGACCCTGCGCGCCCACACCCCCACCGGCCGCACGCTGCTGGCAGCCGTGCAGAGCCCACACGCCGCATGAGCGCCGCGTCGGGCCACCCCCCAGCCAGCTCGCACCGCAAGCCGCACGGCGTTGGTGCTGCTGTGACCGAGCGCCCACCCATGCCCAACCGGCGCCAGTGGCTGGTGCACAGCACGCTGGTGCTGTGGCTCGGTCCCATGCAGCTGGCGCGTGGCGCGCAGGTGGTGGCGGTGCGTCTGTGGCCCGCACCCGATTACACCCGGGTGACGATCGAGTCGGACGCGCCATTAAAAACCACGCACCAGCTGGTGGCCGATCCGCCCCGGCTGGCGGTGGACATCGAAGGCATTGACCTGCTGCCCAGCCTCAAAGAGCTGGTGGGCAAGCTGCAGCCCGACGACCCCAACATCGCCGGTATGCGGGTGGCCCCCTATGCGCCGGGGGTGGTGCGACTGGTGATCGACCTGAAACACCCGATTGAGCCGCAGGTGTTTGGCCTGCCGCCGGTGGCGGCCTACCAGCACCGCTGGGTGGCCGATCTGTATCCCAAAGATCCGCCCGACCTGCTGGCCCAGGTGCTCAAAGGGCTGCCGGGCGACAAGGCCAGCGCCGAAGCCAAGGCGCAGACGCTGCTGGGCTGGGACAAGCCAGCGCCGCCAGCGGCCGATCCGGTGGGCGAGCTGCTGTCGCGCCGCCCCAGCGGCCCAGTGGCCAGCGCCCCACCAGCGCCCCCCACAGCCAGCCGTGCAACGCCACGGCCTTCGGCGCCCGCCCCGGAAGCCACTGCCACCGGACGGCTGCTGGTGATTGCGCTGGACCCTGGCCACGGCGGCGAAGACCCGGGCGCCATCGGTCCCGGCGGCACGCGCGAAAAAGACGTGGTGTTGGCCATCGCCAGGCAACTGCGCGATAGGCTGCACAACAGCCGCATCGGCCCGCACACGGTGCGGGTATTCATGACACGCGACGCCGATTTTTTTGTGCCGCTGCACATGCGGGTGCGCAAGGCGCAGCAGGTGCGCGCCGACCTGTTTGTCAGCATCCACGCCGACGCGTTTTTTACCCCCAACCCACAGGGCGGCAGCGTGTATGCGTTAAGTGCCAGCGGCGCCAGCAGTGCTGCGGCCCGCTGGATGGCCAACAAGGAAAACGCGGCCGACGCGGTGGGTGGCATTCAGCTCACTGGGGTGGACCCAACGCTGCAACGTGCCCTGCTCGACATGAGCACCAACAGCCAGATCCGCGACAGCGTGCAACTGGCCAACCACCTGCTGCAGGAAATGGGCCGGGTGGGTCGCCTGCACAAGCCCCGGGTGGAGCAAGCGGGTTTTGCGGTGCTGCGCAATCCCAGCACGCCCAGTGTGCTGGTGGAAACCGCCTTCATCAGCAACCCCGACGAAGAGCAGCGGCTCAGAGACCCCGCCTACCAAGCCAGCCTGGCCGACGCGCTGCACCGGGGCATCGTGCGCTATTTCGAGCGCAACCCGCCACTGGCGCGCAACCGCGCCATGTGAACTTCAGCGCAGCAGCAGGTACACCACCACCAGCGCGACCACCGTGCCCCAGCCCAGCCATTCGATGGCGGGTTTGAGCTTGGCTTCAGCGGCAGGGCCAAAGCGCGCCATCAGAAAAGCGACCAGGAAAAAGCGCCCGCCGCGCCCGATGAAGGAGGCGATGGTGAAGGGCAGCAGGGCCATGCCCAAGCCGCCGGCGGTGACGGTGAAGGCTTTGTAGGGAATGGGCGAGAAGCCGGCCAAAAACACCGCCCAGAAGCCCCATTGATCGAACCATTCGCGGGCGCTGGCCAATTTGGCGCCATAGCCCATGCGTTCAATCCAGGGCAGCACCGCGTCCATGGCGGTCCAGCCGATGAGGTAGCCGAACAGGCCACCGGCCACCGAGGTGAGGGTGGTGATCATGGCCAGGCGGAACCAGCGATCGGGGCGCGCCAGCGCCATGGGGGCGAGCATGACGTCGGGCGGAATGGGAAAGAAGGACGATTCCGCGAAGCTGATGCCACCGAGATACCAAGGGGCTTTGGGGTGGCGGCTCCAGCTGAGCACGCGGTCGTAGAGGGGGCCGAAGAGTTTCACTGTGTTGGTTTGTCGTCTTGGTGGCCTTGGATTATCCAGGGTCCTATGTTCCGTTTTCTGGCTTGGGTGATTTGCTCGCCGCTGGTTTCGTTCGCCCGCGGGTGGGGTGGCCCCCAACGGGCTTAGTTCGTCGCTGCGCTCCTCAAATGCGCCCTTATGGGGACCACCCCACCCGCTTGGAGTGTTGGGCATCGTCGCAGGCTTGATCCGAATACCCAAACACTGGTCGAAGGATGTTGCAGCGCGCCAGCGATGGCCCGAAGGCCGAGCCCCGGCGCCGGTGGAGGGCGCATTTGAGGAGCGCAGCGACGAACTAAGCCCGCAACCGGTGCCGGGGCTCGGCCGGAGCAAGCACCCAGGAAGCGCAAACCTACAATCCGCAAGATGCCCACACCCCCACCACGCCGCCCCATCCGCGAACTCCCCGACGAACTCATCAGCCAGATCGCCGCCGGGGAAGTGGTGGAGCGCCCGGCCTCGGTGGTGCGTGAACTGATCGACAACGCACTCGACGCCGGCGCCACCCAGATCACCCTGCGCCTGCAAGCCGGTGGCGTGCGGCTCATCAGCGTGGAAGACAACGGCTGCGGCATCGCGCGCGCCGAGCTGCCCACCGCCCTCAAACGCCACGCCACCAGCAAAATCGCCAACCTCAGCGACCTGGAATCGGTCGGCACCATGGGCTTTCGCGGTGAGGCGCTGGCGGCCATTGCCAGCATCGCCGAGATGTCGGTGCTCTCGCGTGTGGACCACGAGAGCGAGGCGCACGCCTGGATGCTCGACGGCCGCAGCGGCGAGCTGAGCCCGGCGGCGCGCAGCGCGGGCACCACGGTGGAGGTGCGTGAGCTGTTTTTTGCCACCCCCGCGCGGCGCAAGTTTTTGAAAACCGAAGCCACCGAATACGCCCACTGCGTGGAAGCGGTGCGCCGCCACGCGCTGGCGCGGCCGGAGGTGGGCTTTGCCATCTGGCACGAGGGCAAGCTGACCCAGCAGTGGCGCGCGGTGAGCGGCGAAGGTCTGGTGGCGCTGCGCCAGCGCCTGCACGACGTGCTGGGCGACGACTTCATCGACAACGCCTTGCCGGTGGTGTGGCCAGCCGATGAGCGTTTTGACACCGACGACCAGCTGCGCCTGAAGGTCTGGGGTTTTGTGGGTGTGCCCGACGCCGCACGCTCGCGCAACGACCTGCAGTTTGCCTATGTCAACGGCCGTTATGTGCGCGACAAAGTCGTCACCCACGCCGCGCGCTCCGCGTACGAGGATGTGCTGCACGGCCAGCGCCAGCCGGTGTATGCGCTGTACGTGCAGATCGACCCGACGCGGGTGGATGTGAACGTACACCCGACCAAGATCGAGGTGCGTTTTCGCGACAGCCGCGAAGTGCACCAGGCGGTGCGGCACGCGGTCGATGCCGCATTGGCTGCGCCGCGCTCGGCCAGCGATGCGCCGCCGGCAATCAACACCGGGGTGGCCCCTGCGGGTGCGGCCTCCACCCCACCAAGCCCGACCCCTGCTTGGCCCAGCGCCCAGCCGCGCCAAGAGGCCCTGCCCTGGCAGCAGCACCGCCCACCCGAGGTGGGTCACCGGGTGAGCGACCTGTCGGCGCTGTGGCAGGTGCCGCCGCGAAGCACACAGGCCGACCAGGCCGCAACACCACTGGCCAACGCGCCAACCACCGCCCTGCCCGAGGCACCCGCTGCCGCGCCGCTGCCCGAAGGCGAATGGCCGCTGGGCCGCGCGGTGGCGCAATTGCACGGCGTCTACATCCTCGCGGAAAACGCTCAGGGATTGGTGGTGGTGGACATGCACGCGGCACACGAGCGCATCGTGTACGAGCGGCTGAAGCAACAACTCGACACCCAACAATTGACCAGCCAGCCCCTTCTGATCCCGGCCAGCTTTGCCGCCACACCCGAAGAAGTGGCCACCGCCGAGACCTGCGCCGACGCCATTGGCAGTCTGGGACTGGAGGTGACGGTGCTGTCGCCGCGCACGCTGGCGGTGCGGGCGGTGCCCAGCACCCTGGCGCAAGGCGACCCGGTGGCGCTGGCGCGCAGCGTGCTCGGCGAACTGGCGCAGCACGAGGCGTCCACCGTGCTGCAGCGCGCCCGCAACGAACTGCTGGCCACCATGGCCTGCCACGGCGCGGTGCGGGCCAACCGGCGCCTGACGCTGGATGAGATGAACGCGCTGCTGCGCCAAATGGAAGTGACCGAACGCAGCGACCAGTGCAACCATGGCCGCCCGACCTGGCGCCAGCTCGGCATGCGCGATCTGGACGCCCTGTTCCTGCGCGGACGCTGAACCTGGCGCCGGGGCGACGCCGCCCGGTGGTGGCCATCTGCTACCCTCGATTCATGAACGACTCTTCCTCTGCACCCACCACCCGCATGCCTTCGACGCTGGTGGTGCTGGTGCTCTCCATGCTGCTGGGCCTGCAGCCGGTGGCGACCGACCTGTACCTGCCCTCGCTGCCCACCATTCAGCTCGAACTCGGCGCTGGGATGCCCCAGATGCAGCTGACCCTGACCGCGCTGCTGCTGGCCTTTGGTGTGTCGCAACTGGTGTGGGGGCCGTTGTCGGACCGCTACGGCCGCAAGCCGGTGCTGCTGCTAGGCCTGGCCGCGTTTGTGGCGGCGTCGATTGGCAGTGTGTTCGCTGCCTCCATCGAACAGCTGATCGTCTGGCGCACCCTGCAGGGCGTGGCCATGGGCGCGGGCGTGATGTGTGCGCGCGCCATTGTGCGCGACCTGTACGCGCCGGTGGACGGCGCGCGCATCATGTCCAAAGGCCTGACCGGCCTGGGTGTGATCGCCGCCTTCAGCGCACCGGTGGGTGGCCTGCTGGCGCAATACGTGGGCTGGCGCTCCGCCCTGGCGGCGCTGGCGGTGTTCAGCGCAGTAGCGCTGGCCCTGGTGGCGCTGCGTTTTGAGGAAACCGCGCCACACAAAGGCCGGTCGGTGGGTGCAGCCGCCTTGCTGGCCAACGCCCGCCTGATTCTGGCCCACCGCACCTTCTGGGCCTATGCCACGCTGGCCACGGTGTCGTACGCCGGGTTGTTCACGTTTCTGGCGGCCTCGTCCTTTGTGTTCATCCAGGTGCTGGGGCACAGCAAAACCGAATTTGCGCTCTTCATGACCAGCATGACACTGGCCTACATCAGCGGCACCTTCATTTGCCGGCGCCTGCTGCTGCGCTTTGGGGTCCAGAAAACGGTGGCTATCGCAGGCGTCTGCACCCTGACCGCCGGCACCACCATGGGCCTGCTGGCGCTTGCTGGTGTGCAAAGCGCCTGGGCCATCATGGTGCCGTTTTGGCTGTTCATGGTGGGCCATGGCGTGCACCAACCCTGCGGCCAAAGCGGCGCGGTCGGCCCGTTTCCGCAAGCCGCTGGCACCGCGTCCGCGCTCAGCGGTTTTTTGATGATGGTGGCCGCTTTTGGCATGGGTCTGTGGCTGGGCCACAGCCTGGCGGGCATCGCGCCGGGTCAGGGCACAGTGCTGCCGCTGACCAACGGCATCTGGTTCTGGAGCGTGCTGATCGCTGCCACCGCTTGGACCCTGGTGAAAAACCATGGTGCCCCTCCTGCGCCGGTTGCTCCGAGCGCAACTTCTCACCCTTCGGCATGAACGCCCTGCGCTTGCCCGCCTGCCTGGCCATCGCCGGGCCCACCGCCAGCGGCAAAACCGCCGCAGCGCTGGCCATCGCCGCGCGCTGGCCGGTTGAGGTCATCAGCGTCGATTCGGCCTTGGTGTACCGGGGCATGGACATTGGCACCGCCAAGCCCAGCGCGGCTGAGCGCGCCGCCGTGCCACACCACCTGATTGACGTGGTAGACCCCGTGGACAGCTACAGCGCAGCCCAGTTTGTGGCCGACGCGCAGACCTTGATCGTCGACATTCGCGCGCGCGGACGCACGCCGCTGCTGGTGGGCGGCACCATGCTGTACCTCAAGGCCCTGATGGAGGGGCTGGACGAGATGCCACCAGCCAACGCCACCGTGCGCCAGCGGCTGGAGGCCGAGGCGCTGGCCGTGGGCTGGCCGGCCATGCACCAGCGCTTGCAGGCGGTTGATGCCGTGACTGCGCAGCGGCTCGCCCCCAACGACGCCCAGCGCATCCAGCGCGCGCTGGAGGTGTTTGAGGTGTCTGGCAAGCCTTTGTCCGCTTGGCACGCGGCACCACGCGCGTCGCACCACAACCCGATCGCCCATGGCGCGCTGCTGAGCCTGGAGCCGAGCGACCGCGCCTGGCTGCACCAGCGCATTGCGCTGCGGTTTGGCCAGATGCTCGACGCCGGTTTGGTGGACGAGGTACGGCGCCTGCGCGCGCGCGGCGATTTGCACGCCGATCTGCCCTCAATGCGCTGTGTGGGCTACCGCCAGGTCTGGGAAGCGCTGGACACCCATGGCGACGCCCTGCACGGCAAACCGCTGGCCGAGTGCCGCGAGCGGGGCGTATTCGCCACCCGGCAACTGGCCAAACGCCAGCTCACCTGGCTGCGCAGCATGCCCACGCGCACCGTGGTGGCCTGCGACCCGCCGAACGCCCTGGCGCAGACCTTGCGCTGGGCCGAACAACACCTGGAGTTGACATGACCCTGCAACTCATCGGACTGGGCAAACGCTACGGCGATGTGCCGGTCTTCAG